>JACCXG010000167.1 GCA_013697225.1 Acidobacteriota bacterium | reverse complement strand
CGGAGCGCCCTCGAGGCCACGGCCGTCCGGTTGAGAGGGCTGATGCTGCTGCCCCCCTGGAACGAAAACCAGGAAGAGACGCGCCCGTGGTTCGCGCGTCTGCGGACCCTGCGCGACCGCTTCGTGTCACAGGGAATGCCCGCCGCGTCGCTGGAACACCTCTCCATGGGCATGAGCCACGACTTCGAGGCGGCGGTCGAGGAAGGTGCCACAATGGTGCGGGTCGGCACCGCCATCTTCGGGACACGCGCCAGGCCGTGACCCGCGCGGATGGCCCACACGTCGAAAGGACCGGGACACCCCATGACTGATTCTCAGGGACCCACGGGCAGCAGTTCAGCGAGTCACACCGGATCGCCGCCGCCCGAACGGATCATGCGGGTCTCCCCGCTCGACCTGCGGCAGCACCGGTTCCGCACCGTGTTTCGGGGCTACGACAAGACGGAGGTGGTCGCCCTGTTGACGGAGGCGTCAGACGACTACGAACACGCGCTCCGCGAGGTGGACCGGCGGCGTCAGGATCTCATCCGTGTGGAAGTGCTGCTGCAGGAGCACCGGGACCGCGAGGTCAACCTGCGCAACACGCTGCTCACCGCCCAGAAGCTCGCCGATGACATGCGGGAGGCGGCTCAGCACGAGGCCCGGCTGATCGTCAAGGAGGCGCAGGGGCGCGCCGACCTCCTCCTGCACAAGACCCAGGCGCGCCTCGAGGAAGTGGAGCACGACATCGATGAGATGAGGCTCCGCCGGCGGACCGTGGAAGGGTCGCTCGAGGCGTCGATCCAGGCACTGACGCACGCCCTCGAGTTCATCCGGGAGCAGAATCGGCCTGACGACAAGGTACTGCTGCATCGGCCGCGGCAGGCTGAGGGCTCCCCGCAGCCGCAGCCTCGTCAGAGCGGGGTGGACCAGCCCCGCGTGGCCGATGAGCGCGGGTAACCGGGCGACGCTCCTCGTACTCCAGCGTCGCGCGCAGCAGTCAGTGGATCTGGTGCAGGAGGCGTTCCCAGCGCGTGCGGGTGAAGAACCTCATGAGACCCGACCCGCCACCCTGTGAATCGTACGACCAGTAGATCATCAGGGCTTTTCCCTTGATGTAGCTCCGCGGGAGAAAACCCCAGTACCGGCTGTCCTGGGAGTTGTCGCGGTTGTCACCCATCACGAAATACTGCCCCTCGGGCACCCTCACAGGGCCGTACCGCTCGCGCACGTCGAAGGAAGTCACTTCCTGCGCGTGCCCATCCGGGTCAAGGAAGTGCACGTAGCTCTCCTCGAGCGGTGAGCCGTTCACGTACACACGCTTGTTGCGGAGCTCCAGCGACTCACCCGGCAGCCCGATCACCCGCTTGATGAAGTCGCGGTCCGGCTCGTCGGGATACTTGAACACGACGATGTCGCCGCGGCGGATTTCGCGCATCGGCAGCACGGCTCTCTCACCCGCGCCAAGGGAGGGGGCGAAGACGAACTTGTTCACGAGCAGGTGGTCGCCGATGAGCAGGTTGTTCTCCATCGATCCGGTCGGGATCTTGAAGGCCTGCACCGCCCAGGTGCGGACGAAGAGCGCCAGGATCACCGCGATCACGATGGACTCGAAGTACTCGCGGACGACCGACTTCTTCTGAGGCTCGGCCATGGGGGTCCTGCTACTCCTGGCCGACCTTCAGCACGGCGAGGAAGGCCTCCTGCGGGATCTCCACGCGGCCGACGCGCTTCATCCGCTTCTTCCCTTCCTTCTGCTTCTCGAGCAGCTTGCGTTTGCGCGAGATGTCGCCGCCGTAGCACTTTGCGAGCACGTTCTTCCGCAGCGCCTTGACCGACTCGCGCGCCACGATCCGGCTGCCGATCGCCGCCTGAATGGCCACTTCGAACATCTGCCGCGGAATCAGTTCCCGCATCTTGGAGGCCAGCGCCCGGCCTCGCTGGTACGCCGTATCGCGATGGACGATGACGGAGAGGGCGTCGACCGGCTCGTCGTTGACGAGGATGTCGAGCTTCACGAGCGGCGACGCCTGGTAGCCGGTGACGTGGTAGTCGAGCGAGGCATAACCCCGGGACAGCGTCTTCAGGCGATCGTAGAAGTCGAGCACCACCTCGTTGAACGGCATCTCGTAGGTGACGAGGACGCGGTCCGCGGCCAGATACTCGATCGACTTCTGCACGCCCCGTTTCTCCTGACAGAGCTGCAGGATGGCCCCGACGTGCTCCGACGGCGTCAGCATCATCGCCGTGATGATCGGCTCCTCGATTGACGCGATGCGCCCCGTCTCGGGCAGCTTCGACGGGCTGTCGATCTCCTGCACGGTTCCATCGGTCGTCGTCACCCGGTACAACACGCCGGGGGCCGTCGTCACGAGATCCATGTCGAACTCGCGCTCGAGCCGCTCCTGCACGATCTCCATGTGCAGCAGTCCGAGGAACCCGCACCGGAATCCGAAGCCCAGCGCCGCCGATGTTTCCGGCTCGAAGAAGAACGACGCGTCGTTCAGCCGCAGCTTCTCGAGGGCGTCGCGAAGCTCGGCGTACTCGCTGCCTTCCACCGGATAGAGCCCGGCGAAGACCATCGGCTTGCTCTCCTTGAACCCCGGAAAGGCCTGAGAAGTCGGTCTGGATACCTCGGTGATCGTGTCGCCAATCTGCGCGTCGCTGACGGTCTTGATCCCGGCAAAGATGAAGCCCACCTCCCCGACCCCCAGCGACTCGGCAGCTGTGGGCTTGGGCGAGAAGGTTCCGACCTGATCCACCTCGTATTCCTGTCCCTTGGCCATGAGCCGGATCTTCATGCTGGGCCGGAGCACGCCGTCGAGGATGCGCGTGAGGATGATGACGCCCCGATACGGGTCGTACCAGGAATCGAAGATCAGCGCCTTGAGCGGCGCCTCGGGATCCCCCGTCGGCGGAGGCAGCCGATGGACGATGGCTTCGAGGATCTCGTGAACGCCCGTGCCTTCCTTGGCGCTCGCCAGGATGGCGCCGTCGGCATCGAGGCCGACAATCTCCTCGATCTGCCGCCTGGCCTCATCGGGCTGCGCCCCCGGAAGGTCGATCTTGTTGATGACCGGGATAATCTCGAGCCCGTTATCCACGGCAAGATAGGCGTTGGCCAGCGTCTGCGCCTCGACCCCCTGCGAGGCGTCCACCAGGAGGAGGGCCCCCTCGCACGCCGCGAGCGAGCGCGTCACCTCGTACGAGAAATCAACGTGGCCGGGGGTATCGATCAGGTTCAACACGTATTCCTGACCATCGTCCGCACTGTAGGTCAGCCGGACCGCGTGCGCCTTGATTGTGATCCCCCGCTCGCGCTCGAGATCCATGCTGTCGAGGACCTGTGCCTCCATCTCCCGTGGCTGCAACGCACCCGTGAGCTCGAGGAAGCGGTCTGCCAGTGTCGACTTGCCGTGGTCGATATGGGCAATGACAGAGAAGTTTCGAATGAGGCGCTGATCCATGTGGAGGCGAGACAGCCGGATTATACCAGCGGGCTTCCGGGAGCGATGGCGCAGAGACACCCGCAGGCGGCGGAGGGGCTCTGGTGGCCCCCGCCCGCCCCGGGGTCACCGTTGATCGAGCGGCAGGAACGTCTGCGGGTACTGCGGGCCGAGGTAGTCGGTCCGCGGCCGGATGAGCCGGTTGTTCTCGTACTGCTCCAGGCAGTGTGCCGTCCAGCCGGAAACCCGGCTGACCGCGAAAATGGGCGTGTAGAGATCCACCGGGATGCCAAGCGTGTAGTAGGTCGACGCGGAGTAGAAGTCGACGTTCGGATACAGCTTCTTCTCCCCGGTGACCAGCCGCTCAATCCGCTGGGACATCTCGTACCAGCGGGTGTTCCCCGCCCGTTCCCCGAGCTCCCTGGACATGCGCCGCAGGTGTGTTGCGCGCGGATCCTCCGTCCTGTACACCCGGTGCCCGAAACCGGGGATCTTGACCTTCTTTGCAAGCCGCGACCGGATGGCGTCGTCGATCCGATCGGGAGGGGCATCCTCCCCGAGCTCGATGAGCAGACGCATGACGTCCGCATTTGCGCCGCCGTGCAGCGGCCCCTTCAGCGTGCCGATCGCCCCGACGACAGCAGAGTGCAGATCGGTGAGCGTGGCGGCGGCAACCCGCGCGGCGAACGTGGACGCGTTGAGCTCGTGATCGGCGTGAAGCACCAGCGCGATGTCGAGCGCCCGTGTCGACAGGGCGTTCGGCCTGGTTCCGGTCAGCATATACAGGAAGTTGGCCGCGTGGCCGAGCGCCGGATCCGGCTGGATCGGCCCGCCGCCTGCCTGCAAGCGCCCGTACGTCGCCACAAGGCTGGCGAGCTGTCCTGTGAGCCGCACGGCTTTCCGATAGTTTGCCTGGGGGGAATTGTCGGCGGCGTCGGTATCGTAGTGCGCGAGCGCGGACGTCAGCGTCCGCAGGATGTCCATCCCGTCGGAGGGAGGCAGCCCCTTCATCAGCCGGATCACGGGTTCCGGAAGAGGCCTGGCCGCCGCGAGCTGTGACTGGAGATCGCCGAGTTCCGCCCGGGAGGGCAGCCGCCGGTGCCAGAGCAGGTAGCAGACTTCCTCGAAGGAGGCCCCTTGCGCAAGGTCGTGGATGTCGTACCCGCAGTAGGCGAGCACGCCGCGCGCCCCGTCCAGATAACAAATCGCGGAGGAGGCGGCAACCACATCCTCGAGCCCCGCCTTTGGCTTCACATCACTGCTCATGGAGTGATGATATCAGGGGGCTGGCAGACTACTTGGCGACTTCGGGCGCCTTCAGCATGACGTTGTCGCCGGTGTACTGCTGCAGGATCGAGAGGAGCCCCGTGTAGAGGAAGCCGACCTGGAACAGCATCAGGAACGGCAGCGTGCCGTAAATCTGATTGGCCAGGGCATAGAAAACCGTCCCGGTGAAGTACAGCCCGAGCGCCAGCTCGATAATCGGCTGCACGCCGACGGACTGGTGGTATTTCTTGCCGACCCACTCGTCGCTCGCCCGCTCGATGCCGTATTTGGGTGTGCGTGTGAACTCGCTCTGGTTCCCGAATACCGCCTCCAGCACTGCACGCGTGTTGTTCACGCAGAGTCCGATGCCGATCGACATGAGGAACGGTACGTACTTCAGGCGCTGCCGCCAGTCGGTATAGAGCTCCCGCTGGGACACCACGTAGAAGTTGCAGACCGAGAGCGTCGCCGCGGCAAAGAGCGGGATGTCGATCAGCAGCATCTCGTACAGGCCCATGTTGTAGCGGATCCACATGGCCGGAAACATGAGGATTGAGAGCAGCGACATCAGCACGTAGTTGAAGTTGGCCGACAGGTGGAAGAACGCTTCCGCCTTGACGCCAAACGGCTGATTGGACCGCAGGATGCGCGGCATCAGCTTGAGACAGGTCTGGATCGATCCCTTGGCCCAGCGGTGCTGCTGCGACTTGAAGGAGTTCATTTCGACCGGCACTTCCGCCGGGGCGATGACGTCCGGCAGGAAGACGAAGCGCCACCCGGCCAGCTGCGCACGGTAGCTCAGGTCGAGGTCCTCGGTCAGCGTGTCGTGCTGCCAGCCTCCGGCGCTGGAGATGGCCTGGCGGCGCCACACGCCCGCGGTGCCGTTGAAGTTGAAGAAGCAACCGGCGCGGTTGCGGCCGCCGTGTTCGAGCACGAAGTGGGCGTCCAGAAGAATCGACTGGATCTTCGTCAGGAGCGAGTAATCCTGGTTGATGTGTCCCCACCGCGCCTGGACCATCCCGATTTTCGGGTCCGCGGCGAAGTGGGGCAGCGTCCGCATGAGGAAGTCCGGAGGGGGAATGAAGTCGGCATCGAAGATGGCGATGAACTCGCCCGAGGCTTCCTTCAGGCCGGCCTCGAGGGCCCCGGCCTTGTAGCCGCGCCGGTCCACGCGGTGGAGGTACTGGATGTTGCGTCCCCGCGCAGCGTGCCGCCGCACGGCCAGCTCGGCTATTTCCCTGGTCTCGTCGGTCGAATCGTCCAGCACCTGAATCTCGAGCAGGTGGGCCGGGTAGTCCATCTCGCAGACCGCGGCAATCAGCCGGTCCGCGACGTACATCTCGTTGAAAATCGGCAACTGGATGGTGACGGCGGGAAGCGAATCCCGGCGCGGGGCCGGCAGAGCCTGCGGCGCCCGCCCCCGATTTTTCATGTAAAGATAAACGAGGTAGTAGCGATGCCAGCCGTAGATTGCCAGGATGCTGAGAATGAAGAAATACAGGACGAGGATCAGTGTCTGAGGCAAGCTCATGATGAGGATGAATCCGTCACGGCGTACGAACGGTGATTCTATAGCTCAGCAAAGACGGAAGTCAACGCGCATCAATCACTTGGAGCGATGACCCGCCACGATATCCTGGCGCTTCTGGAGCGTGTCCGTACTGGTGCCGACACGCCGGAATCCGCGCAGGAACTCATCTTTCAATATCTGCGCCAGGTCCCTTTCGAGAACCTCGGCTTCGCCCGGGTGGACCGGGAACGCCACGCCAGGCAGGGCTTCCCCGAAGTCATTTTCGGCCAGGGAAAGACTCCGGACCAGATCGCGCGTATCGCCGAACGGATCGTCGGCTCCGGCCAGGCTCTGCTCGTCACGCGCACCGACCCGACTGCGCACGATGCCGTGCGCGCGTTGATTCCAGACACTCGCTTCAACCCCACGGCCAGGACGATTACGCGTCCGGGCGAGTCGACCCCCCGGGGCCGCGGAACGATTGCCATCGTGGCCGCCGGAACGGCAGACCTGCACGTGGCCGAGGAAGCAGCCGTAACCGCAGACATCATGGGGAATACCGTCGATCGCATCTATGACGTCGGTGTCGCGGGACTGCACCGGCTGCTCGCCGAACACGCCAGACTGCTCGCGGCACGCGTCATCATTGTCGTCGCGGGAATGGAGGGGGCGTTGCCAAGCGTCGTGGGGGGGCTCGTGGAGGTGCCGGTCATCGCGGTCCCCACCAGCGTGGGGTACGGGGCGAGCTTTGGGGGCATCGCGGCGCTCCTTGGCATGCTGAACAGCTGTGCCAGCGGCGTATCGGTCGTGAACATCGACAACGGGTTCGGCGGGGCCGCCATAGCGAGCTCCATCAACCACCTGCCCTGAGGTCTTCCACGGCCGTCCGGCAATGAGAGCTGCTCTCCGGTTGTGAGCGGCGCTCGGCTGATCTATAGTTGAGGATTGCCCTGAGAACGGCCGGGAGAACCCGGCGTTCACTCCCGCACCCAACGCATGCACGCCGGCGCCCTGAAGGCCCTAGAGTTCGACCGGATCGTCGAGGTGATCCGCGGCTTTGCGCAGACTCCCTCGGGCGAGGCGCGCCTGGCGGCGCTGCGCCCCCTGGCGTCTGAAGATGCCGTCCGCGGTGCTTTGGCCGCCACGAGCGAGACCGTCCGATTCCTTGCCGTCGGTCAGATCGGCCTCCAGGCCCCCCAGGATCTCGAAGAGAGTCTCGCGGCACTTCTGGTCGAGGGACGTCCGCTCGAGTCGCTTCAGCTCGTGGCGCTGGCGACGTTCCTGGCCTCAGTGGAGGGGACCTGCGGAGCCGTGCGGCGGGCGCGAGGCGCCTTCCCCCTGCTTCGCCGTATTGCCGATCGCGCGGCGTCGTTCGAGCGCGAGATCGCGGGTATCCGCCGGGCTATCGACCCTTCAGGCGAGGTACTGGACGATGCCTCGCCCGAGCTGCAGAGCATCCGTGACGCGCTCCGGCGGCAGCGGGCCCGGCTGCGGGGGACCCTCGAGTCTTACCTTCGCGGAAGGGACACGGCGAAGTACCTGCAGCAGCAGATCGTCACGGACCGCCATGGCCGGTACGTCCTGGTGGTCCGCGCCGAGCATCGGACGGCGATCCCGGGCATCGTGCACGGCAGCTCGGGCAGCGGTGCCAGCCTCTACCTGGAACCCCTGAACACCGTCGAGATCAACAACGACATCGTGGCGCTCGAGTCGCAGGAGGCCGAAGAGGTCAGGCGGATCCTGCTTGCGCTGACCGACGCGCTTCGCGCGCGGGCGGAGGATCTCGAGGGGACCATCGCTGCGGCAACCGAGCTCGACGTGCTGAACGGGCGGGCCCAGTTCTCCATCCTCGTGCAGGGCGTGGAACCAAAGATTTCGACCGAGGCCCGGCTGGAACTGCGCGGCGCCCGCCATCCGTTGCTCATCCCGGCAGTGCGCCGGTATCTGGGGAGCGATTCCGCGGCAGACCGGCAGGACGGCCCGGTCCCCGTCGATGTCCTTCTTCTTCCGCCCGTGCGGATCCTGGTGATCACAGGGCCCAACACGGGCGGCAAGACAGTCGCGCTCAAGACGGCGGGACTCCTTCCGCTGCTCGCCCAGGCCGGATTGCTGCTGCCCGTCGAGGAAGGCTCCCAGGTGCCGGTCTTCCGTTCTGTCTTCGCCGACATCGGCGACGAGCAGAGCATCGCACAGAGCCTGAGCACGTTCAGCGGGCACATCGCCAACATCGTGGCCATGGACGCGGCGCTCGAGCCCCCGGCGCTCGTGCTCCTCGACGAAGCGGGGGCGGGAACGGATCCGGTCGAGGGGGGAGCGCTGGCGATGTCGATCATCGAGCACTTCCGCCAGCGCGGCGCGATGCTGATTGCCACCACGCACTACGACGCGCTGAAGACGTACGCCTCGACGACCGAAGGCGTCTCCCCCGCCGGCTTCGGTTTCGACCCGGCAACCTTCGCGCCGACGTACCGGTTGAATTACGGCACCCCGGGCAGCAGCCTCGCGTTCGAGATCGCGAGCCGGCTCGGGCTGCCGCAGTCGATCACCGACCGGGCCCGCTCTTTCCGGAGCGAGAGAGAATCGCAGCTGGCGGAACACCTGGCCAGAGTCGAGCGCGACATGCAGACTCTCGATCAGGAGCGCCGGGCCGCCGCGCGCGAGCGCCAGGCGCTTGCCGACGCCACGAGCCGGCTGCACGCCCGCGAGAAGGACCTGAAGAACCGTGAGGATATGTTCCGCCGGCGGCTCGATCAGAAAATCGACGACCGCCTGCGCGAGGCGCGTCGCGAGATCGATGCGGTGGTCGGCAGGCTCAAGGCTCGCACCGAGACGATGGCGACGCAGGCAGAACGTGTGGCCGCACGCCTCGTGCCCACGGGGGAGAGCGGCGGTGCCCGCGCGGAGGCGCGCGCGGCGCTGGACGCGGTGGAGGCCCGGCTGCGCAGGAGCGCTGAGCAGACCACTGGCGTGGCCACGGCACCGGAGGCGCCTGCGGAGCCGGCCAGGGCCCCGGCGGTCGGCGATCGGGTGCTGGTCGGGGCGTTGCGGATGGAAGGGGTCGTGCTCTCGTTGAACGGCCGCGATGCGGAAGTGGACGTCCGCGGCAAGCGCCTGCGGTCGCGGACGAGCGAACTCCAGGTCATCGCCCCAGAGGGATCTCGAACGCCGGCACCGGTGCGTGTGAAGGTGGACCTGCAGCCCCGGGAGGGTGCTGGGCTCACTGAACTGAAGGTGATCGGCTGCACCGTGGACGAGGCGATCGGCCGCGCGGAGAAGTTCCTGGACGATGCCCTCGTCAGCGAGACGCAGCATGTCAGGATCGTGCACGGCCACGGCACGGGACAGCTCCGCAAGGGACTCGCCGCCTGGCTGCAGACGCATCCCTTCGTGGCCAGGTTCGGTCCCGCCCCATCGGAACGTGGGGGCCACGCGGTGACAATCGTGGAGCTCAAGGAGTAGCGACTGGGTCTCTTCCCGGCAGCGTTCATCGAGGAGCTGAAATCGCACGCGGACATCGTGCAGATCGTGCAGGAGCGTGTACCCCTGCGCCGGAGCGGCACGACATGGAAGGGTCTCTGCCCGTTCCACGGCGAGAAAACCCCCTCGTTCCACGTCTACGAGAAGGGGTTCTTCAAATGTTATGGCTGCGGCCTGGGGGGAGACGTCATCAAGTTCGTCGAGCTTTGCGACAGGATTGTCTTTCCTGAAGCCGTCAGGCAGCTCGCCGCCCGGGCAGGGCTTCAGGTCCCGGAAGGAGAAGACGCCAAGGGGGACGCCGAGAACGTCCGCGACCGCGAGTCGATGCTGAAGGCGCACGAATCGGCCGCGTCGTGGTTCCGGGAACATCTCGCGAGTTCTGCCGGGGGCCCCGCGCGCCGGCTCCTGCAGGAGCGGGGGATCGAGGAGGAGACCGTCAGCCTCCTGGGCCTTGGGTATGCCCCGGCCGGGGGGGACGGTCTCATCCGGCGGCTCCGCAAGGAGGGGTTCGAGGAGCCCACCCTGCTGAAGAGCGGTCTTGCCGTGCCGCGCGACGATGGGAGCCTGAGGGATCGGTTCAGGAACCGGCTGATGATCCCGATCTGCCGGGACAACGGGGCCATCATCGCGTTCGGCGGCCGGGCGATGGGAGAGGGGCACGGCCCGAAGTACCTGAATTCCCCGGAAACCCCGATTTATGTCAAGGGACGAACGCTTTACGGGCTCCACCTGAGCAAGCCGGCGATTGCCCGGGCCCGGTATGCCGTCATGGTCGAGGGCTACTTCGACGTGGCGCAGGCCTACCAGGCCGGCATCCAGAACGTGGTCGCCTCGTCTGGCACGGCGTTGACCCCGGCGCAGGCCCGGCTCCTGAAACGTTTTGCCGCCAAGATCGTCTTGAGCTTCGATCCCGACACGGCCGGGCAGGGAGCGGCGGTGAAATCGTCGGAGCTGCTCGTCGCCGAGGGCTTCCAGGTCAACGTTGTCGTGATGCCGGCGGGGGAAGATCCCGATACGTTCATCCGCAGGCATGGAGGCGCCGCCTATCAGGAGCGGCTGCGGAATTCGCGGCAATATCTCGATTACCTGCTCGATCGCACGGCTTCCGAGTACGATCTGCGGCGCGACGACGAGAGACGGGAATTTCTGGGAAGAATGCTCACTATTGCTGCACGGATTCCGGATGCGGCCGCGCGGGATCAGTTTGCCGACCGGCTGTCCCACAAGGCCAGGATTACGGAAGAGGTCGTTCGGGCCGAGATCCGGAAGGCGGCGGTTCAGAAGGAAACCGTGGTCGAACGGCGGCACGTTCCCGTGCAGGGACAGGTGAAGACGTTCGAGCGGGGGCTCATATGGGCCCTCATGAAAGATCCGCACGCTGGGGTGCAGATTCTCGAGGAGCTTGCCGGGGCGGATCTGACCGGCCTCGCGACGGCGCCGATCCTCGAACAGGCGCGATCCCTGCAGGGATGGCCGGCAGAAGGACTACCGCAGGCGCTGCTGGAGCGTCTAAGTACACAAGAAGCCGAACTCGTAGCAGAAATCACGCTCCAGACGGGCCCTCCCGTCCTGGTGCCGGCGGACTGTATGGCTGAGCTTAGAAGACGGCTCCTGGCTCGTGAGCGCGCGGATCTGCAGCGTCAGATGCGGCTTCTTCTGGATGACGGTATTCCCGACAACGACGACCGGATTAACGACCTTGGCATGCGCCAGCTTGCGCTGAAGCAGCAGATCGAAGCGATGGGCACCCGTCCTACGCGCGAGGTAGCAGAGTGAAGCAGGCAAGCGTTCGCACGCCAGCGCGCCGTCAACCGGCGGCCCCCCCGGAGCCGCGCCGCAAGAGTCATGAAACCGAAAAAGGCGGGCCACCGCCCGCAGGAGATGCGCGCCGGGGTACGCCGGGGCGAAACGAGCGTTTGGAGGACATGCCGTTGTCGATCGAAGAAAAATACGATGAGGTGAGGCAACTCATCGCCATCGGTAAGGAAAAGGGTTACCTGCTGTACGACGAGGTCAACGAGCTCCTTCCCGCCGACATCACGTCGTCGGACGAGCTGGATGACCTGTTCAGCACGTTCGGGAGCGCGGGCATCGAAGTCGTCGACTCCGAGAAGGCCTATCGGGACGACAAGCTTCTGGATCGCACTGGGGAAGGGTCTGAAGAGCTCGAGCTGGATCTCACCCCCGGGGCCCTTGACAAGACCAACGACCCTGTCCGGATGTACCTCCGGGAGATGGGAACGGTCCCGCTGCTCACCCGTGAGGGAGAGGTCGAGATCGCGAAGCGGATCGAAAGGGGCAAGCTCGCCGTCATCAAGTCAATCTCCCGCACCCCGACCGTGGCCCGGGCGATCATGACGCTCGGCGATCAACTGAAGAACGACGAGCGGAGCGTGCGCGAGCTGGTGATTTTCCAGGACGAGGAGATCACGGACGAGAAGATCGACGATCGCAAGCGACAGGTCCTCCGGCAGGTGGAGGGCGTGCGCAAGGGCTGGCAGGGAGTCGAGAAGGCCAAGGAGAAGCTCGACAAGACTCTGAAGGGGACAAACACCCGCGAGAAGCGCAAGTACCGGCGGGCGCGCTGGGAAGCGCTCCGGGCTCGCGTGGAGCTCTCGCAGCTGATTCGGAAGATCGAGTTCACGGAGCTCGTCAAGCGCCGCCTGATCGACCAGCTGAAGGACGTCGTGGAAGGCGTGATGCGCCTGAAGCGCGAAGTCGACCACATCGAACGGCAGCTGAACCCGAAGAACAAGCGGGTCCGGCTCAAGGAAGAGGACAAGAAGAACCTCCTCAAGCGGCAGAAGGAGGTCAAGGTCCACATGAAGGCGGCCGCCGAGGAGCTCGAGGAGACGCCGGACCGTCTGATGCGGACGCTCGAGACGATCTCGCGCGGGGAGATCCAGGCGGAACAGGCGAAGAAGGAGCTCGTCGAGGCGAACCTCCGTCTTGTCGTGTCGATCGCGAAGAAGTACACGAACCGGGGGCTGCAGTTCCTGGATCTGATCCAGGAAGGCAACATCGGCCTGATGAAGGCGGTCGACAAGTTCGAGTACCGCCGCGGCTACAAGTTCTCGACCTACGCGACGTGGTGGATCCGTCAGGCCATCACACGGGCGATCGCCGACCAGGCGCGGACGATCCGGATCCCGGTCCACATGATCGAGACCATCAACAAGCTCATTCGCACCTCCCGCGCGCTCGTACAGGAGCTCGGACGCGAGCCGACCTCGGAGGAGATCGCCAAGCGCATGGACATCCCCGTGTCGAAGGTGCGGAAGGTGCTCAAGATCGCGCAGGAGCCGATTTCGCTCGAAACCCCGATCGGGGAAGAGGAAGATTCGCATCTCGGCGATTTCATCGAGGACCGGCAGGTCGTCTCTCCATCCGATGCCGTCATCAACCTCAATCTCAAGGAACAGACCGAGTCTGTTCTCAAGACGCTGACGCCGCGTGAAGAGAAGGTCATCAAGATGCGCTTCGGCGTGGGGGACGGCAGCGAGCACACGCTCGAGGAGGTCGGCCAGAACTTCGCCGTGACCCGGGAACGCATCCGGCAGATCGAGGCGAAGGCGCTCAGGAAGCTGCGACACCCCTCGCGGTCACGAAAGCTGCGGGCGTTCCTGGAGGGCAGGACGTAGGGCGGAGCGGGGGAAAGGGAAAAGGGAGAAGGGAGAAGCAGCGGGAGTGCTAAACTCCACGAACGGGCCTATAGCTCAGCGGTCAGAGCCGCCGGCTCATAACCGGCCTGTCCCAGGTTCGAATCCTGGTGGGCCCACCAACTTCTTACGAGCGTTCACCATCGAGCCCTGACATTCTGTGCCTTGACACCCGATCTTCAGCACCTCATCGAACTCCAGGAACTCGACCTCGCCGCCGAGCGCCAGCGGCGCCGCGTCACCGACATTCCCGTGCTGCAGGCAGCACTGGATGCGCGGCTGGCGGACCGCACAGCCGTGGTGGACGAGGTCAAAGCGCGCATTGCGGCATCGCAAGCGGCACGGCGTGACATCGAGCGGGACCTTGCCGCCGTGCAGGCACGATTGAGCAAGTTCAAGAACCAGCTGATGGAGGTCAAGACCAACAAGGAATATCAGGCGATGCAGAAGGAGATGACCGTCGCCGAACAGGAGATCAGCGATCAGGAGACGCGCCTGCTCGAACGCATGGAGGAAGCGGACGCGCTGGCGGCTGAACTGAAGGAAGCGGAAGCTGCTCTGAAGGCGGAACGGAGTGAAACGGAGGGGGTGCGGCGCGCCCTCGACAGCGAACGGGAGCAGGTTGCCGCGGAGCTGGAGCGGACGAGCACGGAGCGAGCCCGTGTCGCCGCGCAGATCTCCAGAGAAGCGCTCGCGATCTTCGCCCGGGTAGCGCACGGCCGGAAGGGTGTGGCGGTTGCTGAAGCCCGCGACGGGCTGTGCACGGTCTGTCACGTGCGGCTGCGTCCGCAGATGTTCAACGAAGTCCGGCGGAACGCCAGCATCCTTCAGTGTGACAGCTGCACACGCATTCTCTACTTCGCCGGCAGCCCTTCTGCGACGAGCCCGCAGGAATCCGGCGCGCAGCCGTAGAAAAGGGGAAAGGGAAAAGGGGAAAGGGAAAAGGGAGAACGGCTCAGGGCGCTCGCCGTGCCCGGATCAGGCCGGCCATCCTCCCCGCCTCCCGTCCATGCGCGCGATAGGAGTGCAGGCTCGACGCGTGGCTCTTCGTGCAGATAGCAGCCACATGTATGTGCCCGCCTGGCACACCAGCCCTTTCCAGCTGATCCTGGTTCGCCGTCCAGAGGTCCAGTAAGGCCCGGCCGAAGACCCCCTCGGTAAACCACCGGGCGAGATCGGATTCCCGGTGCCCCCCCTCCCTGAAACTCTCGACTACCTCAGGCCCCACTTCTCCGCAGCAGGGCCCCAGACACGGACCGATCGCGGCGACCAGATCACGCGGATTCGAGCCGAACGTGCTCGTCATGGCGGCGACGGCGACGACGGCGGCTTGCGCCGCTGTTCCGCGCCACCCGGCGTGCGCCGCCCCCACCGCACCTGTCCGGCGGTCAGCCACCAGCACCGGCGCACAGTCGGCCACACGGACCCCGATCGCCACATCGGGATCGTCGCTGATGATGACGTCCGCCTCCGGCCGCAGGTCAGGGCCTGCTTCACCACCGCGTGCAATGGCCACCGCCACCCCGTGGACCTGCCTGATCAGCCTGAGCCGGGCGGTACTCACTCCCATGCGTCCGGCCACCTTCTCCCACTCACCCTGGTCGTCTGTCAGCCGCAGGTTCCCCGTGGTGAAGAGATGAGACGCCACTGCTGACAGCGGTGCGCACCGGAGCGCAGCCCCCCATGACTCTTGCGTCCATTCGAAACCGCCATTAGGCTGAGGCTCAGGCATGACGACGATTGGCATAGGAATGGACGCGACGGATCTTCCAAGAATCGCCCGCACACTCCAGCGCTACGGTGATCGGTTTCTCCTCCGCATCTTCACCGACGCGGAAGTGGCCTATTGTACGCGTCGACGCGACCCCGTTCCCCACCTGGCAGGGCGCTTTGCCGTCAAGGAAGCAGCCATGAAGGCGCTTGGCACCGGCCACTCCCGTGGTGTGCTGTGGAAGGACGTAGAGGTGGTCCGCGCGGGCGGCCCTCCGCAACTGAGGTTCCACGGCGGGGCGGCGCGCCGCGCCGAGGCCATGGGCGTGCGGCGAAGCCTCGTCACCATCACGCATTCCGAAGGTCTGGCACTCGCTCAGGTCATGCTCTTCGGCGACTGAACGCGCGTTCGCGCGACAACCGGAGTTGGCGCCAGCGGTACGGCGCGGCGGCCGGCTCGTCAGCGGCAGGCCGGGTACCCGGCCGTAAGATCCAGCGTTTCAGCCGATTCCACTGACAACGCCACAGGCACGCCAGCAGGTGCGCCGCTTGCCCCTGTTCTCCGGTAACGACCGCGACCGGCGCCTGCCGCTCGCCTTGAACTGGAGACGAACGATGACTGTCAAGATCCTGCCGAACGAAAAAGGAAATCCGCCGGGGAAACTCGCCGATGCCGAGCTCCACTTCACCGAAGGGGCCCTCGAAGGGCTGAAGCTTATTGGCTTTGCGGTGTGGGAGCGTAAGACCGGCAACGGCCGGAATGTCACCTTCCCCGCGCGCCAGTACTCCGTCAACGGCGAGCGTCGGAGCTTCGCACTGCTGCGGCCCGTCGGCGATGCCACGTCGCAGGACCGCATTCGGGAGGTCGTGCTTCAGGCGTACGCCGAACACGAGGCTGAGGCGGCAGTCACGTCCTGATCCGCCCGCGCCTGAATCCGGCGCGCTACTGCAGAACGGGGAGCAGCTTCAGATTGTCCTTCTGCCGCTTCGGGGGGAGCGTCCACTCCTCCCGGAGCCCCTTCTGGAACTCCGCCTCGAAGAAGGACTTCTTCATGCCGCCGTCGATGATGTCCCACGGCAGCATCGCATCCCCCGAGCGGTTGCGGAAGATGTAGAAATGAGCGTCCACCCCGGTCTCTGCCACGGCGGCGCGCCAGTCCCCCCCGTTCCGTTCCGCCGCCTCGATGGCAGGCGCCACGCGTCGATCACCCAGGGAGAGCAAGGCCTGGTAATACGAATGCCGCTCCGACTTGATGTTGAAGTAGACGTTGTCGATCCCGGCAAGCAGCCCCCGCAGCCGCTTGGCCTTGCGCTCGGTCACCGCCGGATCCTCCATAGGCAGCCACTGGTAGGCCGTCCCTGGCTTGGGGATCAAGGGGTTCACGCTGCCGACGATCCGCCCGACCCTGCCGCGTCCCTTGGCATGACGCATCATCGCCTCGCGCATCCGGAGCGTCAGGTCCCGGATGCCCACGAGGTCGTCGTCTGTCTCCGTCGGCAGGCCGATCATGTAGTACAGCTTCAGGTTCTCGATGCCGCTCGCGAAGATCAGCTCCGCCGCCGCGAGGATCTCTTCGTCCGTCACGGTCTTGTTGATCACACGGCGGAGGCGGTCCGACCCTGCCTCTGGTGCAATCGTGATCGTACGTTCGCCGCTCTCCCTCAGCATCTGGAGGATGGGCGCCGTGAGGTCATCGAGGCGCAGCGATGCCGGGCTGATGGAGTAACCCATGTCGATCAGGCCGCGGAGGATACGGTTGATCTCCGGGTGGTCGCACAACGCGATCGAGACGAGCCCAGCGCGCGCGGAGTGCGTTCGCGCAGCTGCGGCGAGCTCCAGGATGCGGTCCGCGTCGAAGGCCCGTACGGGCAGGTAGTTGTAGCCAGCCCAGCAGAAGCGGCAGAGATTCGCACAGCCCCTGACGACTTCGATGAGGAAGCGGGACCCGAACTCGGTGTCCGGCGTGAAGATCGACGTGGACGGCGGGTCCAGGCGTTCTGTCGATTTCACCGCCGCCTTCCGCACGGTTGCGGGCGCGCCGGTGCCGGGGCGCGGCACCATGGCGCGGATGGTGCTGTCGGCGGCGTACTCGACGTCGTAGAACGCCGGTATGTAGAAGCCGCGGAGCCCCGCGAGCTGTTCCAGGAGCGCCTGCCTCGAATCTGCCTCCCGGAACGCGGCGGCCAGGTCGGGCACCAGGGTTTCCCCCTCGCCGGCGGCAATCACATCCGCAAATGGCGCGAGCGGCTCCGGGTTCACGAAAGTGACAGCGCCACCGATCACGACCAGCGGGTCGCGACGGTCCCGGTCGGCGGCTCGCGGGGAAAGCCCGGCCAGACGCAGGAGCGTCACCACGTTCGTGTAATCCCACTCGAACGAGACGGAGAACGCCAGGATGTCGAAGTCCCGGACGGGCCTCTGCGACTCGAGGGTGAGCAGCGGCGCCCCCGACGCGAGCTGGGCCTGGAGTTCCCCTTTCGGCGGCAGAAACACCCGCTCGCACACCACGTCGTCGATCGAGTTGAAGAGCCGGTAGGTCGTCTGGAAGCCGAGGCTCGACATCCCGACGAAGTACGTGTTCGGAAAGGCGAGGGCCACGCGTATCCGCCCCCCGTGGGGCTTCTGCACGAAACCAACCTCGCGCGAGAGGGTCTCGCGCGCGCGATCGCGGTACTTCTGCCACTTCTTCGTTGACATGGGAACGGGGCTTTCGCGCAACCGGGTGGAACCGAGGCCAAGACGACGAGCGGAGGAGCCCGTGCGAACAGCCTCGTGTTTGGACGTCTGTGCGCCGGAGGTGGTGCCCTGCGAGCGGGGTCTCAGGCTGCGCAGGCGCAGGTCAACAGCCCCGGGCGTCTATCTAATCTACCACGACAGGGATCGGCGACGGCTGGAGGCAGGCCAGCCGGCTGGCCAGGCGCGCTTGCTACCTGGTCAGCCGGAGGTGGTGGAATATGCCGTGCGCGAAGCCTCAACCCTCGCTTTGCCGGCGGAGGAAAGCAGGGATGTCGAGCGGCGAGGCGGGTTCGAACTCCGCACCGGGCCCGACGTCCCCGGATGACGCGGCTACGGGGAGGTCGATGACCGCGCGACGGGACAAGCTCATCCTGGCGCCCCCTGCGGCCACGACCCGCTCGCCGGACTCCTGCTTCCAGGCGGCATACGACTGCAGGTCCACCGGCGTCTGGGCGGCGGATGCCGCGGCAACCTGCGCCGCAGTCGGGCGGTCGAACCCGGTGGCGATGACCGTGATCTTCACGCGCCCTTCCATGCGTGAGTCCACCACCGCGCCGAAGATGATGTTCGCCTCCTCGTGTGCTGCTTCCTGGATGATGGCCGAGGCCTCGCTGACCTCGATCAGCGACAGGTCCGCGCCACCGGTCACGTTGATGATCACCCCCTTGGCCCCCTTTACGGAGGCATCCTCGAGCAGCGGACTCGAGATGGCGGCATTCGCGGCCAGGATTGCGCGGTCGGCCCCTTCGGCGGTGCCGGTGCCCATGATGGCCAGGCCCATGCCCGCCATGATGGTCTTCACGTCCGCGAAGTCCAGGTTGATCATGCCGGGCACGAGAATCAGATCCGAAATCCCCTGGATGGCCTGGCGCAACACATCGTCAGCCGAGGTGAACGCCTCGTTGAGCGAGGTCGTCCGACCGATGGTGGCCAGGAGGCGCTCGTTCGGGATGGTGATCACGGTGTCGACGCATTCACGGAGCTCGTCGAGACCCCGCTCCGCCTGCAGCTGGCGCTTCTTGCCCTCGAACTTGAAGGGCTTTGTCACGACGGCAATCGTCAGCGCGCCGAGCTCACTCGCGAGGCTGGCGATCACCGGAGCGGCGCCCGTTCCCGTGCCACCACCCAGGCCCGTCGTCACGAAGACCATGTCGGCCCCGTCGAGCGCTTCGATGAGTTTTTCCGTGTCCTCGAGCGCGGCATGGCGACCCACGTTGGGATCGGCCCCCGCCCCCAGCCCCTTCGTGAGCTTGGAGCCTATCTGCAGCTTGTTGGACGCGGCATTCAGCCGGAGGGCCTGCAGGTCGGTGTTGGCCACGATGAACTCGACCCCGTCGAGCCCTGCCGTGACCATCCGGTTGACGGCATTGCTGCCGCCGCCGCCCACCCCGACCACTTTGATGCGCGCGCCCGTACGAGATTCCTCGTCGAGCTTCAGGCGCAGCGCCGGGGCGTCATCGTGCCTGGGGGTGAGGTTCCTTACGTCGGGCATTCGGCCTCCTGGGAGAGTCACAGAAATTCTTTGAACAGACCGCGCAGGCGGCCAGCCACCCGCCCGAAAGCCCCCGCGCCGACTGGACGCGGGAGCTCTCCGGCTTGATTACGGTGCGCATACATTACGACACCCACGGCCGTCGCGAACGCCGGACTTGCGACGTGGTCCGAAAGGCCGCCAATTCCAGAGGGAGCGCCGCGTCGAATCGGCAGATCGAAGATCTGCTCCGCGATCTCCGCGACCCCTTCGAGCATAGCCCCGCCGCCGGTGAGTACGATCCCCGAATTCAAGGATTTCTCGAAACCGGCACGCCGTATCTCGTCCCACAGCAGATGGAAGATCTCCTCCGCGCGCGGTTGCAGGATCTCCGACAGGATACGGCGCGCCATGACGCGCGGCTTCCGGCCGCCAACACTGGCGACCTCCATGGTCTCATCCTCGTCCACCATCGACGACAGCGCGCAGCCGCAGCGGCGTTTTATTTTCTCTGCGTCAGGAATCGGCGTGCGGAGCCCGACGGCGATGTCATTGGTGAAGTGATCCCCGCCAACGGCCACTACTCCGGTGTGCCAGAGGCTGCCGCGCTCGAAAATGGCGAAGTCGGTTGTGCCGCCGCCGATGTCGACCAGCGCGACCCCGAGCTCCTTCTCGTCCTGGGTCAGGACGGACTCACTGGCCGCCAGCTGCTCGAGAACCGTCTCCGCGACGGCGATCCCGGCCCTGTTGACGCAGGCCACGACGTTCTGGGTCGACGAGGCGCTGCCCGTGACGACGTGGACGTTCACCTCGAGCCGTGAGCCCGTCATCCCGAGGGGGGCCCCGATGCCGTCCTGTTCGTCCACGACGAAGTCCTGGGGAAGCACATGGAGGATTTCCCGGCCGCTTGGAAGGGCGACGGCCTTGGCCGCCTCGAGCGCCCGGCGGACGTCCTCGCGTGTGATCTCCCGGGTCTTGCCGGCCACAGCGACAACCCCGCGGCTGTTGAACGCCTTGACGTGCGCCCCCGACAGCGCCAGGTGCACCGTGTCGATCTCGACGCCGGCCGTCAGCTCGGCTTCGTCGATCGCCTTCTTGATCGACTCCACGGCAGCTTCGAGGTTGACGACGACTCCCCGCCGGATGCCCTTGGAGTCCGCCATGCCGATGCCGATGATGTCGAGCGTGCCCTCATCGCCGGCTTCTCCGACAATCGCAGTGATCTTGGACGTTCCGACGTCCAGCCCCACCAGGTAGCGTTCCTTGCGTGCCACAGCCCCCCCTCGATCCCTGCGTCAGAACCGCAGCGCCCGATCCCCGTTCACCAGCATCCCCATCCCGCCCGCGACTCCCGAACGTACAGCTCCGTGCCTCCCGATGTGCACTGCTCCGCGTGCTCCTTCTCCTCCGTGCCTCAGAGCCCCAGCATGGAAAAACGCCCCGGAGCCCGTTCTCAGAACTGCCTCGCCCCGATGGCCCGTGCCGGTTCCCGCCGCTGGGGCCGCCGCGTGGCGGGCGCGGGCCTGACGTAGACCAGCCGGTCGAACCGCATGTCGACGTAGTCGATCTCGGCCACACGCTCGCGCAGGGCACTCGACAGCTCGAGATACGACTGCACACGCTCCAGAAACTGGTCCGTGCCCAGATGGAGCAGCGCCTGGTCGTTCTCGAGCAGCACCACGGCATCGTGGAGGTTGGTGACGTCGACCTGCGACAGCCGCGCGGCGACATCGCGGTTCCGCCCGATCGCCGAGATCACCCGCGCCGCCAGCTCCACCCGCCGGCGGTCGATGGTGCCCTTGCGGCCTCCAGGCCCCGGCACCAGGCCGTCGATGATCGGCAGGTCGAACTCCGCATACTGGGGCCCGAACTGGTCGATGATCATGCCGGTCTCATCGATGAGGTACAGCTGGTCCCCCAGCCTGCAGAGCCCGACCGGGCGCCGCTCCGACACGAAGACCTCGACGGTGGACGGCAGGACCCGACGAAGCCCCACGTCGCGGATCCAGGGGGCTGCCACCAGCCGGTGCTTCGCGCCGGTCAGGTCCGCAAGAAAGATGTTCGTCCCCCGAATGTCATCCATCAGGGCCTGAATCTGTCCGTTCGACAGCTTGACGTTCCCGTGAACGGCAATCCGGTCCACCCGCAGCAGCGGTGTCGAGAAGACGAACACCGCGGCCTGCTGGATGCCGATGGCCAGGAGGAGTGCCATCAGCGCACGGCGCACGACGGTCCACGACACACGGGCGCGCAGGCGCCTGCGCCGGCCGGGCTTGACGCTCGCCCGGCGGAAGTTGCGATCGGTCCTGCCTCTGACGCTCATGCCTCCCCTTCCCGCCGCTCGAACGCGGGCTCGGCGAGCGCGGCCAGGACGGCCTCGCCAATCGTCCCGATTGTCCCGGCGCCGAGGGTGATCACCAGATCGCCGGCACGGGCCACCTGCGCCACTGCCCTGGGTACGTCCCCCAGATTCCGCACGACATGCAGCGGACAGGCGGCAGCCCGGCGGATTGCCGAGGCCAGGGCGTCGACGGTGACCCCCTCGATGGGAGCCTCTCCCGCAGGATAGATATCGGTGAGGATGACCTCGTCGGCCGCGCCGAGGGCCGCCCCGAACTCTTCCATCAGGTCCCTGGTACGGCTGTAGCGATGGGGCTGGAAGGCAATCACGATCCGTCGTCCGCTCGGCCGTGCTGCCGCGATCACGGCCGCAAGCTCGGTGGGGTGATGCCCATAATCGTCAACCAGCATCACACCGCGCCGCTCGCCACGCCGCTGGAAGCGCCGCTCGGCCCCGGTAAACTCCTCGAGCGCCGCGGCGATGATCCCATACGGCACCTGCAGCTCGAGACCCACGGCCACGGCGCCGAGCGCATTGAGCAGGTTGTGCCGCCCGGGGACGGAGAGGCGCAGGGCGCCCAGCTCGCGGCGCGCCTCGTCCACCAGCCCGCTGACGATGCACCGCGAGCCGAACGGCTCCAGCTGAACGTCGTGGCCGGCCACGTCCGGCGTCCCGCCGGCACGCGCGTCCAGCCCGTAGGAGATGACACGTCGCATGACGTGTGGCAGCAGGTCTCGTACCGGGGCGTCATCCGTGCACAGGACGGCGGCGCCGTAGAACGGCACCTTGTTCACGAATTCCACGAATGCCAGTTGCAGCGCCTCCCAGCTTCCGTACGCATCCATGTGCTCGCGGTCGATATTCGTGACGAGCGCCACGGTCGGCGAGAGCTTCAGGAACGTGCGATCGCTTTCGTCCGCCTCCACCACCATCGACTCACCGCGCCCCAGCCGCGCGTTGCTGCCGAACGCGCTGAGACGCCCCCCGATCACGGCGGTCGGGTCCAGCCCGGCCCGTTCGAGCACGAGCGCGACCATCGACGTCGTTGTCGTCTTGCCGTGGGACCCCGCCACGGCGATGCCGTACTGGAGCCGCATGAGCTCCGCGAGCATCTCCGCCCGCGGAATCACCGGCACCCGCCGGCGGTGGGCCTCGACGATCTCCACGTTGTCGAGGCGGACCGCGGAGGACATCACCACCACGTCGGCAGCCCCCAGGTGCCGGGGGTCGTGCCCGGAATACACCCGCGCCCCGAGTTCCTCGAGGCGTGCCGTGACATCGGAGCGTTTCGCATCGGACCCACTGACCTCGTATCCCATGTTCACGAGCAGCTCCGCGATGCCGCTCATCCCTATGCCGCCAATCCCGACGAAGTGCACGTGCCGTGTCCGCCCCAGCATCTTGCGAGGCGGCAGGCCCGGACGCTCCGGCTCGTGAAGCGATCCGTCACGGCTCAACGACCGGTCAGCTCCAGCGCCCGGTCCACGATCACGCGTGCCGCGTCCGGCCGCGCGAGCCGGAGGGCGGCGCGTCCCATGGCCTGCCGGGCGGCAGGGTCGTCTGCCAGCGCGATGATCCGCCCGGCCAGGCGCTCCCCCGTCAGCTCCCGCTGCTCGATCAGCTCACCGGCTCCGGCGTCGGCGATCACGTCCGCGTTCTTCCGCTGGTGGTTGTCGGCCGCCGTCGGCAACGGAACGAGAATCGACGGCTTGCCGGCAGCGGTCAGCTCCGCCAGCGTCGTCGCGCCGGCGCGGCAGACGACGAGGTCGGCAGCCCGCACCTCGCGGTTCATCTGATACAGGAACGGCTCGACCCTCGCCTCCAGCCCCGCTCCGACATAGGCACTCTTCACCACTTCGAGATCACGCTCACCGGTCTGGTGCGTCACCGCCAGCCCCCTGACGGCGGCGAGCCTCGGCGCCGCCTCCGTCATGGCCACGTTGATGGCATGCGCCCCCTGGGAGCCGCCGAAAATCAGGAGCTTCAGAACGTCGCCCGGTTCCACACCGTCCTCCGTTGGCTGACCGGGCTGAGAGCCACCCTCTGACACCAGGAACTCCCGCCGCACCGGGTTGCCTGATACGAATCCCTTGCCGCGAAAGAACGGGAGCGTCGCCTCGAACGTCACGGCCGCCGCACTCACGACGCGCGCCAGCAGCCTGTTCGTGATTCCGGGCACCGCATTCTGTTCGAGCAGCATGGTCGGGATCCCACGCGCCGCTGCAGCGGCAACCACCGGCCCTGAGCTGTACCCACCCACACCAATCACCAGCGCCGGATCGCGGCGGGACAGGATTTGCCAGGCGTCCGCTCCGCTGAGCGGCAGGAGCGCCAGCCCTCGGGCGAGCGCCGCCGGGGAGGAACCCTTCAACCCCGCACTCCGCAACACGTCCAGTTCGAACCCCTCCTTCGGGAGAACCCGTGCTTCGATCCCACGCCGGGTGCCGGCAAACGTCACCATGGCGTCAGGCCTCCTGCGAAGCAGTTCCCGCGCCACTGCAATCCCCGGATACAGGTGCCCCCCCGTTCCCCCGCCGGCAATCACCACCGCGAGCCGTTTCATGCATCTGCGGCTGGCATGACCGTCGTGACCACGTGCGACGACGACGCGTGCTGCGAGATGTTCAGGAGAATGCCGATGCCCACCAGATTGATCAGGAGGGATGAGCCGCCGGCACTGACGAGCGGCAGCGGAATCCCCTTCGGCGGCAGAAGGCCCAGTACGACGCTGATGTTGAAGAACGCCTGGAACACGACCATTGTGGTCAGCCCGATGGCAAGCAGCGCCCCGAAGCGGTCCGGGGCACGCACGGCCGCTCGAAACCCGCGCCAGGCGATGACGCAGAAACAGGCCAGGACGAGCGTGGTACCCAGCAGCCCGAGCTCTTCCCCGATGACCGAGTAGATGAAATCGTTGTGCGGCTCCGGGAGGTAGAACAGCTTCTGGACACCGGCCATCAGTCCGCGGCCGAAGACGCCTCCGGTCCCCACCGCGATCATCGACTGGATCATCTGCCACCCATTGCCGAGCGGGTCGGCCCAGGGATCCATGAAGGCCTGCACGCGCCGGAAGCGGTACTCCGAGGTAACGACGAGGGCAGTCCCAGCCACGGCCGCGGCGATAGAGAGCGCTCCGACATAGCGATAGCTGATGCCGGCCGAGAACACCATGGCTGCGGCGATGACGGCGATGCAGGCGGCGGTGCCGAGATCCGGCTGGAGGAGCACCAGCCCGACCACCGCTCCGAGCACAAGGCCTATCGGCAAAAGGGCATAGCCCAGCTCGTCGATGCGATCCATCCGGCGTTCGAGGAGCGCCGCCATGTAGACGATCACCGCCATCTTGGCGAACTCCGATGGCTGGATGCCCAGAAACCCTAGGTCCAGCCATCTCGTCGCCCCGTTCACACGCGTTCCAACGAGGAGCACGGCGAAGAGCGCTGCGAGGACGAGTCCGAGCAGGGTCCAGATCACGACCGGCTGACGATACGTGCGGTAGTCGAGTCGCATCACGATCGGCAGGATCGCGAGCCCCATGACCGCCCAGGCGACCTGTTTCGAGACAAAGAATTCCGAGCTGCCAATCCTCTCCATCGCCATCACCGCCGACGCGCTGTACACCATGACCACGCCTGTACAGACGAGGAGCAGCGTCGCGGTGAAGAGCAGTTTGTCGGATGTGAGCTTTCGCGCCATACTTTGCCGCCCTGGAACAGTGGAGCCCTAAAGCCCGCGCACGTTGAAACCGACAATCTGAGCTGTGGCCAGGGCACCTGCCGCACCGCCCCGGGGCGGTACGAGTGGGTTCCCGGCCGAGCCCCCCTCGCTCACTTCAGCAGGGGCGGCGTGACGGCAACGCGTGAGCAATCAGCGGTACAGCAGCCCCACGGGGGCAAAGCCACCGCCCTCGCAGACCGGGGCAGCCTGCGTTCCCAGCGGACGGCGCTTCACCGCACCCTGGGGCTGCAGTACCGCTCATTGCTCACGCGTCGCGTTCCACTCCCCTTCCAGCAACCGCGCCTCCTGGCTGAAGACCCGGCCACGTTCCGCATAGTCGCGGAACATATCGAAGCTCGAACAGCCGGGGGCGAGCACCACCGTACCGCCGGGTGCGGCCGCGGCAAATGCCTGCCTCACCGCATTGCGCATGTCTTCGGCAACCCGCACCGGGACCGCGCCGCCGAGCGCCGAAGCAATGGACTCCCGCGATTCACCTATCGCGATCACGGTGCCGCTTCGTTCCGCCAGCGGCGTGGAGAGCCCGGCGAAGTCCCCTCCCTTGTAGCGGCCGCCGAGAATGACGACCACTCCCGTTCCGAAACTTTCGATGGCCCGTCTCGCGGCTTCGATGTTGGTCGCCTTCGAATCGTTCACGAAGCGCACCCCGGCGATCTC
>JACCXG010000166.1 GCA_013697225.1 Acidobacteriota bacterium | reverse complement strand
CCCGGAGCGCTCAGCGCGGCAAGCGCATCGAAGAAGCGCGGGCGGTCCGAGAGGAAGAGCATCAGCGGCTTCCCGGCCAGCCGGGGCCTCGTCACGTTGAGGAGCGCCGCGGACATGTCGTTCGCCTCCAGGATCACGCCCTGCGGATCGGACCAGATGCACGCGATTGGCACGACCTGGAGGAACTCCTCGAACCGCCTCGACACCTCGTCTGCGCGCACGCGCGAGGCCGCGAGCTCTTCGATTTGTGCCTGGAGGTGCTCGTTGGCGACCTGCAGCTCCTCCAGGGCACTGGCGAGCTCCTTCAGCGCCGGCTTGATGACCGGTGTCGCGGAGGTGACGTGTTCGGCCCGCCGCTGGAGATCCGCCAGCCGGCCGAGCGCCGCCGTGGTGCGAACTGTCAGCGTATGAAGCTGGGTCATGGCTGCTGTGCTCCTACTTGTTCTTCCACCAGCAGAATGACGCCGGCGATTTCGTTGCCCGGGTGGCGTAGCGGCGTCATCCTCAGGCGGCAATCGACCGCCGTTCCGCGACGGCTCGTGGCCGAGACCATCAGGTCGCCGGCTTCACGCGTGCCATCGAGCAGCTCGCGGAGGTGTTCTCGCACTTGGGGCAGCGGCAGGCCGGCATCGAGGTCCAGCAGATTTCTCCCCTCGGCCTCTTGGGATCGCACACCCCAGAGGTCCGCCGCACGGTCGTTCCACACCAGCACGCGGCTGTCGCGATTTACGATGACGACCGCGGAGCGTACGCTGGCAAACACCGATTCCAGGAAGGTGTTCGCCTGGTTCAGATCGATGCTCCGGGCGCGGAGCTCCTCGTTCGTGGACTGCAGCTCCTGGTTTGCGGACTGCAGCTCTTCGTTCATTGTTTCCAGCTCTTCGTTCGTGGACTGCAACTCTTCGTTCGTCGCTTCGAGCTCCTCGACCGTGGACTGCAGCTCCTCGTTTGTCGTCTCGAGCTCCTCGTACGCGGTCTCGAGCTCGTGCTTCAGCTGCAACAGCTCTCCCTGGAGGGCCCGCTGCTCCGTGATCTCGTTGAAGGTCACTCGCCCCGTCTGCGCCAGCAGGAGCAGCCTGGCCCGGTGGTCCGGTTTCGCGACCGGGCGGAAGAGCCGACGTTTCAGATCCACCGGCGTGAACATCGCCCCGTGACTGAAGAGCATTTCGGCGCGCCCGAGAAGCAGGTATCCGCCCGGCTTGAGCGACAAATAGAAGCGGGCGAGTGTCCGGCCCTGGGTGTCTGCGTTGAAGTACATCAGGGTGTTGCGGCAGACGAGCAGGTCCACACGTGAGATGGGTGCATCCTGCAGGAGGTCGTGGCGCCCGAAAACGACCGTGCGGCGCAGGTCGCGCTGCAGAGCGTAGTCCCCACCTGCTGGCTCGAAGTATTTCCTGAGCAGCGCGTCAGGTATGTCGCTCACCTGGCGCGGCGAGTAGGTGGCAAGCCGGGCCACGGTCAGCGCGTGATCGTCCGCATCGGTCGCGTAGATCTTCACGCGCTCTCGCAGCCGGGCCGCCCCAATGGCTTCAGCCAGGAGTATCGCCAGCGTGAATGGCTCCTGACCGGAGGCGCACCCGGCGCTCCAGATGCGGATCTCCCCGTCATCGGCAGCCTGAACCAACTCAGGGATGACCACAGCCGCCATGTGGTCCCACACCTCGGGGTCGCGGAAGAACGATGTGACATTGATGAGGATGCTGTTGAAGAGCTCCGCGAACTCTTCCTGCCGGACCTGGAGGAGGTCCAGGTAGCCCTCGAAGGTGGAAACCCCGACGACCTGCATTCTCTTGAGCAGGCGGCGCTTGAGGCTCGCAGGCTTGTACGCGGCGAACTCGAAGCCGCGGGTCTGCTGCAGGTGGAGCAGGATCTCCTCGAAAAATCTCTCGTCCGGCACGGGAGCCATGGCGGGATCCGACTCTACCACACCGACTTCCAGGAATTTGTCCACCCGGAAGAGGCTGCAAGAAGGGTGACGGCTCAGGCTGACGCAGGTGCGGGCGGCGGAACTTCGACGGGAATGGCGTCAGGATCAGGGGCCGCCATGTCGGCCTCCATGATTGCCGCGAGCTCATCAGCCTCTATCACTTCCTTCACGAGCAGCCGCTCCGACAGGGTATCCAGCACGTCGCGGCGCTCGCGCAGGATTCGACGGGCCTTGTCGTGCGCCTCCGCGATGATCCGCTTGACCTCGGAATCTATCTTCTGCGCGGTTTCCTCCGCATAGGCGCCCCTCTCCTGCACGAACGGACTGTCCAGGAAAGCGGCGCGCTTCTGCCCGTTGTAGTTCACCGCCCCGAGCACCTCGCTCATCCCGAACTCGGTCACCATCGCACGGGCGATGTCCGTCGCACGCTGCAGGTCGTTCTGCGCACCGGTCGAGATCTCGCCGAACGCAATCTCCTCGGCACTCCGGCCGCCAAGCAGAACCGACAGCTGGCTGTGCAGATCCTGCCGGGTCATGAGGTACCGGTCCTCCAGCGGAAGCTGCAGGGTGTACCCCAGGGCGCCGAACCCGCGGGCGACAATCGAAATCTTGTGCACGGGATCCAGCCCCGGCAGGACCGTCGCCACAATGGCGTGGCCGGCTTCGTGGAAGGCGACGATGCGGCGTTCCTTGTCGCTCATGACGCGCTTCTTCTCGAGACCCGCGATCACACGGTCGATCGCCTCGTTGAAGTCCTTCATCTCGACAGCTTTCTTGTCGCGGCGTGCGGCAAGCAGCGCCGCCTCGTTCACGAGGTTCGCCAGGTCGGCGCCGGCAAAGCCCGCGGTCCGCGCGGCGAGGACCTTCAAATCCACCGAGTCATCGACCGTCACGTTTCTGACGTGAATCCGCAGGATGTCCTCCCGCCCGCGGATGTCCGGCTTGTCCACCAGCACCTGGCGGTCGAACCGCCCGGGACGGAGCAGTGCGGGGTCCAGCACCTCCGGACGGTTGGTGGCCCCCATGATGATGATGCCCTTGCGGCCGTCGAAGCCGTCCATCTCGGCCAGCAGCTGGTTCAGCGTCTGTTCCCGTTCCTCATGGCTGCCCATGGGCGTCTGGATGCGGACCTTGCCGATCGCGTCGAGCTCGTCGATGAAGATGATGCAGGGCGCCTTGCCGTCGGCCTGCGCGAAGAGATCCCGCACGCGGGCCGCACCGACGCCGACGAACATCTCGACGAACTCGGATCCGCTCAAGCTGAAGAACGGCACCTTGGCCTCACCAGCCACCGCTCGCGCCAGGAGCGTCTTGCCCGTGCCGGGCGGGCCGACCAGCAGCACCCCTTTGGGAATGCGCCCCCCGATGCTCGTGTACTTCTTCGGAGTCTTCAGGAACTCGACGATCTCGCGCAGTTCCTCCGCGGCCTCATCAACGCCCGCCACGTCGCTGAACCGTACCTTCACGTCGTCGTCGGCAAAGACCTTGGCCTTGCTCCGCGCGAAGGACATGACCCCTCCTTCCGCACCGCTCATCCGGCGGAAGAAGAACGTCCAGAGCGCGACGAGGAAGAGCAGGGGAATCACCCACCCGAGGGCATCCCCAAGCCAGCGGCTGCTGACCTCGCCCGTGTACTTCACGCCATGCCGCTCGAGCTCCTCGAGGAGCGTCGGGTCCTCGACGCGAACGGCCGAGAAGGCCCGCTGACGGCCGTCGGGGGCGTCCGTGCCCGTCCAGCGGACCTGTTCCTCCGCGACGGTGACCTCCTGCACGCGCCCCTCGCGGACCATTCTCTTGAAATCGCTGTAGGAGAGCGCCTGCCCGGCCGGATCCGCGAAGAAGAACGCCTGCCCGAGGGCCAGCAGCAGCAGAAACGCCAGGACGTACCACATGGCGGAGGCGGGACCGGGCCGCCCCGCAAGGCGTCCCCCCGGTTTCTTGCCCCGCGGGTTCGGAATCTGGTTCGGATCTGCCATTCAGCCTTCAGCCCTCACGTCGTTCCCCATTGTACGCGCCCCTCCTCACGCGGTGACCGGCTGGCCCGCTCTGGTGAACTGCAGTTCGCCGCGCGGGGCGTCCACGTGCACGACATCTCCCTCCCGGAACTCTCCCTGCAGCACGCGCATCGCAAGCGGATCGAGCAGCTGCCGCTGGATCGTGCGCTTCAGCGGACGGGCTCCGTAGGTCGGGTCGTACCCTTCGGCAATCAGCAGATCCTTCGCGCGATCGCCGACCTCCACCCGGATCTTGCGATCCTCCAGCCGCTTCGTCAGGCCGCGCAGCTGGATGTCGATGATCGTCCGCATCTGCTCGCGGCTCAGCCCGTGGAACACGATGATCTCGTCGACGCGGTTGAGGAACTCGGGCCTGAACTGCGACCGGAGCACGTCGAGGACCTGACGCCGCGTTTCATCGCGGAGCGTCGTCTCGCCGGCCACGACCCCCTCCGCGATGAGGTGGCTCCCGACGTTGGAGGTCATGATCACCACGGTGTTCTTGAAGTCGACGGTGCGTCCCTTCCCATCTGTCAGCCGGCCGTCGTCGAGCAGCTGCAGCAGCGCGTTGAGCACGTCGGGATGGGCTTTCTCGACTTCGTCGAACAGCACGACGGCGTAGGGCCGGCGGCGGACCGCCTCCGTGAGCTGCCCGGCCTCCTCGTAGCCGACGTAGCCTGGAGGCGCACCAATCAGCCGCGACACCGTGTGCTTTTCCTGATACTCCGACATGTCGACGCGGATCATCGCCGTCTCGTCGTCGAACAGGAACTCGGC
>JACCXG010000143.1 GCA_013697225.1 Acidobacteriota bacterium | reverse complement strand
GCTGCCGGTCAACATCGACGGCGCCATCGCGGCGGTCTGCGGGGACGTCGGCATGCCCGCGAGCGTGGCGAATGCAATCTTCCTCATCTCCCGCATCCCGGGGATCGCCGCGCACGCGGAGGAAGAGCGGGTCCGGCAGCTGCCCATGCGCCAGATCGATCCGAAAGACCACACCTACGACGGTCCCTCCGAGCGCCGCCTGCCCGACCGCAGAAAATAGCGGCCAGGACATCCTGCTGGGCGGGAGCAGGCGGGAAACTCTCGCTGATGCAATAGAAGAACGGCACATCGTCTTATCTGGCGATGGCAGTGAGAGCGGCGCTCTCCGGCTTCCAATTGTGAATGATGTGGATACCCTGCGGGCGCTCGTCCTCCAGAACAGCGTTGATCAGAAACCGCTGACCGTCGCTGCTTGGGGCATACTGCATCGTCGGGGACAGTCTGATCGATGACGTTTGGAAGAGCCGCACCGGCAGAGAAGGGACGAGTGCCCCCTGTTCGCGCGCCAGACGCACGGCCATTAGCGTCCGATCGTCGGTCACGAAATACAGTTCCTTGCCGTCTTTTCTCCACATCGGCATCTGGCCCCCGTCGGCCGAAATCCGGATCTTGTTACCTGGTTGCGGAAACGAGTTCACGTACACTTCCACCCGACCCGACTCATTGGACGTGTAAGCCACCCAGCGACTGTCCGGCGAGAATCGGCCCGCGAATTCCGTATTGACGGTGTTCAGGTAAGGATACGGCGTGCGCTCCCCAGACAGCGGGAGGATCCAGAGATCCCCGAAAGTGTCAGGCGTAATCCTGAAAAACAGCAGATTGCGGCCGTCGCTGGACCAACTCATCGGATAGTCCTCGGCTGTCGTCGCAAATGGGATCTCTTCCGTAGTCCCGCCATGGATGGCTTTGACGTACCACCGGTCAGTGAACTCGGTGAAGAGCACGCGTTTGCTATCAGGTGACCACACCGGAAAGGCCGCAATGTAGTTAGCCAACGTCAAGGCTGCCGGATTCCGACCTGCGACATCAAGCAGCCAGATATCGACCTTGCTCTTCCGCAAATCAGACCGAACGATGGCCGAGAACCTGTCGTCCGGTGACACCATGAATTCCCAGTGGTGCCCCGGCTCTCCAATGGCTGCGAGGCGACGGCCCGTCCGCGCAAACCATGTGAGCTGCGTGGTTGGTGTCTTGTGTCCACTCCAATAGGCCACACTTCCGGAATCCGACACCGAGAACGCAAAGTTGCTCAGTTCTGCAGAGGACTTGCCAAGCTCCTCGGCGACACGCGTGGCTTCACCCGATATTTCCATCCGGCGCACGTCAAATGGTTGCGCCATGAGGTTTCCGTCACGGCCGAAGAATAGATAGCCATTCGCATATTCAGCGCGAGACCGCAGCGGCAGCAACTGCCGACGGTCGCCGGAGTCGAGCGCCCCCAGATACAGTCCTTCTCGCGCCTTGTCGCTGCTGAGCACCCAGTAGAGGAAGTGTTTGCCGTCAGGGAGAAACGAAGGATATCCGAGAACCATCTCCCGATGCTGCGCGTCCAACCGCGTGACGGGCGTCGCAGCGCCGCCTGCGGCGGACATGCGCTGGATCGTTGTGGCGTCGGGTGCGAACAGGACGGTTCCATCATTGCCCCACGTGCCGCCGTGAGGATTCGTCGCAGTCGCTAGTACCTGCGGGGCGCCTCCGGCAATCTCGATGCGCTGGAGAGTACCGCGAGCGAAGAACCCAAGAGACCGACTGTCGGGCGACCAGAATGCTCCTGAGTAGCTCCCTTCCGTACCTGGTAACGCACGCGCGGTGGGCAAATCGAGAGGCCGCACCCAGGTTACCTGCTGGCCGGTTGCGTTGGGCGCCGTGAACGCGATCGTGCGACCGTCAGGAGAGAGGGCGGGCGAGGGATCCCACCCAAACTGCCTCTCTGGCGGGAGAATGGAGGTTCGCAGTGTCGCCTGCACGCCTGGCTCGCTTGCGCGGCGGCTCAGTACGTATGAAGCCACCGTTGTGGCCGCGGCCGTCGCGCCGATGGCAAGCCACGCCGCAGCCCGGCGGCGCGCACGGACGTGGCGTCCGGGTCCATGCCCCGCCGCGACGGGCGCACCGCTCAAGGCCTCGAGCGCAAAACACAGGTCGTGGGCAGATTGAAACCGATTGGCTGGATTTTTGTCCAGGCATCGTCTGATGATGCGCTCCAAGGCTGGCGGGCAGTCCGGCTGTACTGACGAGATGTCGGCCGGTTCGTTGTGGAGAACGGCGCTCATCGTGTCCACAAGGGACGTTCCCTGAAACGCGCGCCGGCCCGTCATCAACTCGTACAGCACCGCGCCGAGTGCAAAGATATCGGAGCGATGATCTGCCTGTTCTGCCCGCGCTTGCTCCGGAGACATGTACCCGGCCGTGCCGAGCACGACGCCCGCGTCCGTCCGGAGGGCGCCTGGTATATCCAGCTGTGACTTCGTTTCTCGAAGCTTGACCAGGCCAAAATCGAGAATCTTGATGCGATTGTCTTTGGTGAGGAAGATGTTTTCCGGTTTCAGATCGCGGTGCGTGATCCCGCGGTCATGAGTGGCCGCCAGACCGCACGCGACCTCGGCGGCATATTGGGCCGCATTGCGAACCGGCACCGGGCCGCGGTCGAGCACCTTCCGCAGGGTCTCCCCCTGGAGCAGCTCTGATACGAGGTACGGAGATCCCGCATGAACGTCAGCGAAGTAGATCGTCAGCAGGTTCGGATGATTCAAACTCCCCGCAGACCGAACCTCCTGCTCGAAACGCCGCAACCGGTCTGGATCGGTTGAGAACCGTGAAGGAAGGATCTTGATGGCGACGTCGCGCCCGACCTGTGCATCCCTCGCACGGTAGACCTCGCCCATTCCGCCCGCGTCGAGCCATTCGATGATTTCATACGGCCCAAGTCGGTCGCGCTTGTGCAAGGAGCGTTCGTCCAACCGGCCTGATGGGGACGTATTCAGTTTCTCGATGGCTGGTGTCTCGGCGAATTCACCGGCCTCTCGGTGAGCGGCCAGCAGCGATACCACCTGAGCGCGTACTGCCTCGTCGTCGCCGCAGCGGTCGTCCACGAATGCCAGTCGATCAGTGGGGGGCTGATCGATCGCCAACTGGAATACGTGTTTGACGCGCGCCCAGCGGTCCCGTTCCTCCTGCACGTATTTACCTCGGCTGTATCCGGCCTGGAAACAACTCCGTGCCGCATGGAGGCTCCCTGGGCCAGCCACGCGCGCAGATCGTGGTGCCGTCGGGCATCCGGAGGCTCGGGCCGCCCCCCGCGAGAACCAAAGCGTCGGCGAGGTCAGGCGTCGCAAGCACAAGCACGCGCTTCTCTATCGCTAGAGCTGCCAGTCTGCTCATGGAGCCGGCGTGGGCACCCGGCCGAAGGCATGTCAGCTGTCAGAGCGTGGCCCTTTCGTCATGCGGCGAAACAGCCATGCCTTCGCGGTGTGCCATTCACGTTTCACTGTCGTGCGCGATAACGACAGTGCGGCGGCCACCTCCTCCTCCGAAAGTCCCGCAAAGTAGCGAAGCTGCACAATCTCGCCTTGCCGCGGGTCGAGACGGGCCAGCTCAGTGAGCGCTTGATCCAGCAGCAGGACCTCGACCGCCTCGGGTTGCGCGACGCCGATCCTGTCGTCGAGGGTTACTCGTACGGCTGCGCCAAGACGCTTGCCGGCGAGACGATTACGCGCGTGGTCAACCAGGATGCGGCGCATCATCTCTGCTGCGACGCCGAAAAAATGTCCCCGATTCCGCCAGGCGACCCGGTCCTGCCCGATGAGCCGCATGAATGCTTCATGGACGAGCGCCGTCGGCTGCAACGTGTGCTCCCGGCGTTCGCGTCGCAAGTAGGCCTGGGCCCGCGCGCGGAGTTCATGGTACACCAGTGGCAACATCCTGTCCCGCGCGGCGATGTCGCCGTTTCCCCACGCCTCCAGCAGTCGGCTGACCTCACCCGGGCGATCGACCCCCACGCGTTTCAACATCAGAATGAAGTCATCCGGCACAGGCGTCGTGGCGGATCTGCCAAGAACGGGGCATGACCCAGGAGGTATGACCCAGTTCGCCTGCAGTTCGCGCGTCACTGTGTAGGAGGTCAGCGCCTGCGGAGCCTCTTCGCAGCCACCCATCGCCGGCGGAGATACGCGGTGCAGGCCAGACCAACGTCATAGAAAGGACAGAATCATGAAGATACGCCGGAACTCAGCATTCGCGGCCCTGTCGGTCGCGTCGATCGTGTTCGCGTTACAAACTCCAGCTACAGGGTCAGTTCCGCAGCGCGGCGCACGTGGAGGCCTACACCACACGTTGCGCCTGAAAGTGAACTTCCTCACCTTTTCTTCCACAAACCCATCGCTCAGTCACGATCTGACTAATACAGAGGTTCTGATGGTCGGCGATCAGTTCACTCTGGCCGGCAGCGTGGAAGGCATAGAGAACCCGGAGACTGGCCACTTTGGTGTTCATTTTGTGTCTACTGGGCTTGCAGGGCCAGCAGCGAACCTCCTTGCTCATGGGGCATTGACTTTATCCGGCGGCACGATCACATTCCAGATGCTCGTTCGGCCGTCGGACAACCCCGCGCGTGCGGCGATTACTGGCGGCACCCGCGCTTATTCTAACGCGGGGGGTGAGCTCGTCCATTACAGCCACCCAAACGGGGACCAGGAGTTTGTCTTCTACTTCTCCACTCACTGACGCACCGGGTTCTGGTTTGTAGTGTCCAAGTCCGCCAATCGGTATCCCCGCCCGGTGCCGGAGAGACGGACAGGCGGGGGGCGTTCCTGGCGCGCCGTGGCGTGGATGATTGCAGTAGATCACAACTGTCGGTCGACGGAACGCCCGTTCTTGATGGCGGGCGTTTCCGTATACGGCTCTCCCCCTGTTCTCTAGAGCCGCGTCTCGAAGGCGAGTATCGTCACCCCCGCACCGACGAAGTTGGGCAAGTCAGCGACAGCCGCCTGTGCAGCCTCTGAAGCGAGGCCCGCCTCAAGTCCGCCATGGAGTCAAAGGCCACTTCAGCACCAGATAGATACCGCTGTTTCCGGTGAAGCTTCTGACAGGACGGCGGCTGAACACCACCTCACGAACGCCAGGTGTCTTCGCGAATATCGGAACATGCGTGCCGAAATAGTAGGCGTCGAAAGCTTTGGGATCGGCAGGCTGGTTATACATCACGAGCAGTTGGGCCACTTGAGCTCCTGGGATGGTGCCTAGATGGTGGCTGCACCGGATCGACGGCGAGGCGTGAATCGAGGCGGACGGCGAAATGCACCTGACGCGAAAGAATGGCCATCCTGTCACCTCTCAATGGTTCGCACGTGTCCAGCGCAGCACCTTATCTCAGGGTGTGCAACGTGGCAACTCCGGCCCTCCGGCGGGTGCAGCCGACATCCGTTCATGCGGCCTGTCGAGTTGACCAGAATCGGTCCCACGCGCCAGTCGTCCGGTAGATCGAGCGCAACGCCAGCATGGCGTCCGCGCCGGCCGCGCGCCAGCGCATGCCCACCCGTTTCATCCGCTGTTGCACCACGTGACTGACCGCGCTCTCGACGGCGCCGCTGCCAATCGCATAGCCAGCGGCGCGGAAGGTGTGGTACCGCATCCGCTCGCGATTGGTCGTGAGGTAGCGGGCGAGATCGTCCACCAGTCGCCGTTTGGTCGTGCTCCGCTGACGCGGCGCCAGAAATCGTAGTCCGTCGATCACGTCGTCGATGCGGTCGGTCGCCAAGCGGTCGAGTTGGGTCGTGCGCCACGCGGCGGCCTTCTCAGTCCCTTCGCCATAGAGCCCTCGCGCCACGGCGCTGATGTGCTCGTCGGCGTGATACCAATCGAGAATCTCCACGCGATTGGGAAAGAGCTCCGCCGCAAGGTGCCAGATCCACGGGGCGCCGTCGCCGAGCACGATGACGCGTCGGTCCGCCGCGCCGAGCGCCGCGGCCTGCGGCCACACCACCGCGGCCAACGCCTCGGGCGTCCCGCGGACCGCCACGACGGATCGCCGCGTCAGCATCCCTCGCCCGGTCGCCGTGACCACGCGATCGGCGAGGTCATAGACGCAGCCCAGTTTGACTTCTTGCCAGCGGCCATCGACGAAGATCATTCCGCCGTCGATCCCCACCGTGAGCGGCCCTGCCGACACGGGGGGCGCCGGTTCGGGATCGGCCGGGGCCGCCGTCAGCTGCGCGGTTGCGCGCGCCCCTTCGTCGCGCACCAACGCCTGCATCTTCTCGGTGCTCACGCTGACGCCCGCCATCCGCCCCAGCAACTCGGTACTCGCCGCCTCGTACGGTTCGACGACGCTGGCCAACGTCGCCAGCGCGTGCAACGCCGGCGTGAAGCCTTCGGCATCGACGCCCCACTCGTGCAGCACCGGCCACGTCCCGCGCTGACACGCGCCGCACTGCCCGTAGAGGACCGTCGCCTCGACATCACGACCCGGCAGTACCGTGTGCACGCGGACCGGCCGACGCTCCCGAAACGCCACCGCGCCGCCGCACGCACACGAGCCCCTCACGCCCACGTGCTCAGCCCGGGCCGTGAGCGCCACGCCCAACGCGGAGCGCAGGAACGCGCCCCCGCGCGTGCGCATCCACGCATCCGCCTGCTCCACGCACCGGTCCTCGACCACCGTCCTCCACAGATCGTCGGCGAGCGTCTCGGCCAACGCCTTCATCACTTGGCAGAATTCCGCGCGCGTGGTACATCTCTCCATGGGTGTCCTCCTCGATCGCCGCCAGCGATCGATTGCTCTCGTTCAATGCAGGAGGACACCTTCTTCCTCTTTCTGGCAAGTACCCTAAGATCACATTAATCTTGCGCCCCACTCCGGCCGGTAGAATGCGCCGATGACGAAGCTCTTCGTGCACGTATGGAGGAAGCTTGCGTGGGGGCTGGATCGGGTGGGCAAGAAAAAGGCACCGCCGTGGGTGCCTCTCTCCGCTCGAACTTGATGTGCAGTTAGCTGGTGGGCGCTAGTGGATTCGAACCACTGACCCCCGCCGTGTGAAGGCGATGCTCTACCACTGAGCCAAGCGCCCAGCTCATGACCTGCAGGATATGTGATCTTACCCGATCGGGTGCGACGGGGTAAACCCTACGCGCCACCCTTCCCGGCGTGCTCGGCCAGCAGGGCAAGCAGTTGCGCATACCGCTCGTCCGCGGCCGCGAACGCCTTGGTGTAGTCCG
>JACCXG010000114.1 GCA_013697225.1 Acidobacteriota bacterium | reverse complement strand
GCACAGGCGCAGGAGCGCCTGATCTTCCCGGCTGTCGAGGATGCGCAGGCGCTGATCCTCGAGAAGATCAGGAACGAGCAGGTAAGGCTCGACATCGCGGTCTGGTATCTCGTCGATCGCGACGTCTCTACGGCGATAGTCAACAAACACAAGGCCGGCGTCCCAGTCAGGGTATTGGGCGACCGTGCCGCGCTGTTCGAAGCGGATCCGAACACCCGTGTCGAGTTCGAGTACCTCGCGGCCAACGGGGTGCCTATCCGGCTGCGCTTTCACCCCACATGGTTCCCGGAAATCATGCACTGGAAGTGCGGAATCTTCGTCGGGCAGAACCTCGTGGAGTTCGGCTCCGCCAACTGGACGGCCTTTGAACTGAAGCCGTGGTCTCCGTCGAATTTCAAGGACGAGACGGTGATGTTCACCGACGACACATCCCTGGTTCGCGCTTTCCTGACCAAGTTCGATCAGATGTGGGCGGACACGCAGTACTTCCTCGACTGGCACGCCGCCTACAAACTGGAGACCGGCATCGACTGGCCGACGGCGATGTTCGTCTCGCGCGCACGCCTGGAGCCGGATTACCCGACGAATGTTCCGGGAATGGTGTGGAGTCAGGGTCCGGAACTGAACGCCGCCCTCGTGGCGGCGATCGACAGCGAGCCAGCGTTCATCGACATGGTGGTCTACAGGCTGAGCGATCCGGCCATCACCGATGCGCTCATCCGCCGGCGGCAGGCAGGGGTGCCAGTACGTATCTTTATCGAGCCGCTCCAGTATCGCGAGCCGACCTGGCCCGAGTACTGGATCACCGGTGCGCAGATTGATCGCCTGTGGCTTGCGGGCGTGCCAATCAAACAGCGGCTGCACGAGGGCCTCACGCACATGAAGACGCTGATCACGTCGAGCGTCGCACTCAACGGCTCTGCGAACTTCACCAGGAACTGGCAGCGGGATCACAACTACTTCATCTCCGCTGTGAGCAAGCCAACGCTGTACTCGGCGCTGAGGGATCGCTTCAACGCGATGTGGCAGGATACCAGGCACTACGCGAATTTCGTTCCGCAACGGCCCGAGGAGCCAACGCTCGCCGGGCCGCCGGAGAACACCACGGGCGTGTCGACGATACCGAGGCTGGAGTGGAACCGGGCCCGATGGGCGGTCGCCTTCGACGTGTATCTAGGCACCTCGCCGCAGGCGCTGCTGCATCAGGGGCGCGTGAATGCGCGCCTCGACGAGGACCCGCCAGCGACATACTCCTGGACGCCGGGTGGGCCGCTTCAGGCCAACACGAGGTACTACTGGCATATCGTCTCCCGCACCCACGCCACCACGGCTGATCCCACCCTGGTTGTCCGATCGGTGATTCGCTCCTTCTCCACCGGCAGCGCCACGGCCGGGCCGTGGGGGAGCGGCGGCACGGCTACGGGCATTGGGTGCACGACGGCGCTGCCGGCACCCGGCTGGATCTGCGTCAACGGAAGCTGGACACCAGATGCCTTGCCGCCGTCCGCACCGACCGCAGGCGGTTCCTCCTCCTGTGCAACCGGCTCGCCGGGCATCGGATGGACGTGCATGAACGGCGGATGGTTGCCGCCGGGGCACCCGGACAGCATTTTCGCGCCTGCACCACCGCCGCCGCCATCGCCCGTGCCGCCGCCGTCCGGCGGCTGTGCGACGCCTCAGCCGGTGGCGGGGTGGTTGTGCGGAAATGGCGGCTGGATGCCGCCGGAGTTGCTGCCGGCCGGGTCGGGCAGTCCCGGCGCGGGGGCTCCTGCCCCTCCTCCAACGATCCCCACCCCTGTGGCTCCGCCCAGTTGCGCCAGTCCGGCACCGGGTGCGGGTTGGGCGTGCGTAAACGGTGGATGGCTGCCTCTCGGGCATCCGGCCGCATTGTGCGGCGGAACCGCCGACCCGTTTCTGGCGCGCGGAGGGGGTACATGCGTCAACGGGAGCTGGGTGTCGCCAGTCTCCACGGTACCCCCGTCGACCCCCGCCCCTGGTTCCTGCACCACGCCTGATCCGTTTGCGGCAATCGGAGGCGGGATCTGTGTGAATGGCGGCTGGATTCCCTGGACCAATGCTGCCGCCGGCAGCCGCTGACTACGTGACACGGCTTCGGGGAGCGTGATGATAACCAGACGGCCTCAGGGAGTGAAGCCAGCGAGCTTTGCGCCTGGCACTGGCCGTCTGGCCACTTCCGATACGTATACGTGTCTCCACCCGGTCCTGAGGGTGGTCTCCGGGCTGCCGAACCGGCGCCAAACAAGCGCCTCTCCGTGCACTCGCCCTCCCCGTGAGCCGCCGCGCCGTCCTGTGCAGTGTCGGGCAGAGCGTGTTGCCAATCGTGGCGACGGTCGGCGACGGCATCAACGACGCGCCGGCACTCGGCACAGGCGGGCTACATCCGCGCCGGGACGGTGCAGCCCATGAGCTGCAGGGCGCGGGTCAGCTGGTTTCGGCACATCGCCACGGCGGCCGCTCGCCAGACGCGCACGTCGGCGCGCTCCTCGTTGAGGATTGGATACCGGTGGTAGAAACCGTTGAACGCCTGCGCGAGCCCGAACGCGTACTTCGCCAGAACCGAGAGCTCGAGCGTGCGCACCGCCTGGTCCACCACCTCGTCGAGCCGCGCAGCCTCGAGCACGAGGCCCCACAGATCGTGCGATTCCTCGTTCCCCGAGACCAGCACGTCAGAAGGAGTGGATTGCAGGAGCGCCACGACTCCCGCCTCGTCCAGCCCTGCGCGGTCCCTCAGCTTGTTGAAGATGTTGTTGGCCCGGACGACGGCGTATTGAAGATAGGGGCCGCTTTCCCCCTCGAAGCTCAAGGCTTCGTCGATGTCGAAGACGATCACCTTGCCGCGCGAGAACTTCACCATGAAGTAGCGCAACGCGGCAATCGCGATCGTCTCGGCCGTCCGGCGCGTTTCGTCGGGACCGAGCTCGGGATTGCGCTTCCCCACTTCCCGGGCGGCCTTCTCCGTCAGGCGATCGATGAGGTCGTCCGCCTTCACGCCGAGGCCCTTCCGGCCAGATACTTCGACAAAGGGGCGGTCCGCTTCGCCGCCGGTGTCGTACCCGAGCTCCCGTGCGGTGGAGTGGGAGAGAGCCACCATCTCGTACGAGTAGTGAATCGAGCGGCCGGCCTGTTCGTGATAGCCCAGTGCCGCAAGCGCCTGCTTCACGAGCTTTTGAAGGTAGGACTGGCGCGTGTCGATCACATTGCACACCCACGACGCACGGCCGAACGCGGGGGCATCTCCCTCGGCGCCGGGCCCCGACGTCGTCGACCATAGCGGGTTGCCGTCGTCCTCTTCGGTGAAGAGCCGATAGTTGAAGTCTCGGCCGAGCAGCCCGAATTTCCAGAGCTGATAGGCCATGTCCTTGCCCACATAGGTGACAGTGCCGTCGGAGCGGACGATCACTTTCTCGCGGGGCTCCTCCTCGGCCGCGTCGGTCGGCTCGCCGGGCGTGGGATCGTCCTTGGCCGCCGGGGCATCCTCCTCGATCCGCATCACCCAGCAGCCTTTCAGCTTGCCGTCGGTCTGAAGGAACACGGCGCCGGTGCTTTTGAGGAACTCGAAGGCATGGCTCCAGAAATGGAGCCTCAGGATGTCCCCCTCCCAGGTGAGCAGGTCGTAGCGGATATTCAGGCGGGCCATGGTTTCGAGATGGCGCCTGACGACACGATCGGCGATGAACGCGGCAAGTTCTGCCGTCGGATTCCCGCCGTGCTCGATTTCGTGCAACGCCGCGGATCGGATCTTCAGCCGCTCCTTGTCCTGTTCGTACCAGTCCGTCACGCGGGCATACAGGTCCCAGCAGTAGTAGTCGAACCTGGTAGTGTCGGCGATGTGCCGGACAGCGGAGAGATCCTTGCCCTCGATTTCCCTGAAGCCCACGGCGACGTCAGCCACCTGCACGCCGGTGTCGTCGATGTAGTTCTGAACTTCGACATCCCGGCCAAGGTATCGCAGCAGACGGCCGAAGGCGTCACCGAGCGCGGCATTCCGCAGGTGTCCGATGTGCGCCGCCTTGTTCGGGTTGATTGCCGTGTGTTCGACGATCGCCTTGTCGCCGGAGGCTGGAGGGACCCGGTCAGGCTCGGCGAGCCAGGCCGCCAGGTGATGCGGCCGATCGAGGAAAAAATTGAGGTACCCGTTCGGGGTCGCCTCGATGCGGGAGATGCCGTCGATGGAGCCGAGGGCGCCGGCCACTTCCTGGGCGATGACACGCGGGGCCTTGCGCAGGCGGCGGGCGAGCTCGAATGCCAGGGGGACGGCGAGGTCCCCGAGGGCGCGGCGCGGGGGAATGTCGACCGCCACGCTGGCCAGGACCGGGTCATCGGCCGGGATGTCGTACAGGCGCGAGACGGCCTCGGCCATGCGGCTGCGAACGAGTTGCTGGACGGGAAGGATCATGCGGGCGTCGAATCCGGGTCAGAAACATCCATGATACGATGCCCCGACGAATTCGACTCCAGGCGGCCCAGTTTCCGCGCCCGCTCGTAATCATGCGGTGTGTTGACGTTGACGAAGAGCAGGCCGAGCGGGTCACAGGCTGCCAGGGCGTCGGGCCCGATTTCCTCGACCCGCAGCACCTCCACGAGCTGCGCCGCTTTCAACAGCCCCTGCTCGATCCGGCGCCTGATAATGTCCGCGCATCCGGCAGCCCAGGCCGCACAGAGCGGCTCGTATCCCCGCGCCGATCTCGGCATGACGACGTCGGCAGTGCTGGGTTCCGCAAGTCGGGCCAGCAGCGGCAGCGTGAGGAACGGCATGTCGCAGGCAACGACAATCGTGCGTGGGTGCGGCGACGCAAGGAGGGCGGAGTAGATGCCCCCGAGTGCACCCGCGCCAGTCACGGCATCCCGCACGACCTGCAGGGAGTCGCCCCCCGTCGGTTCCCCGCGGCTGGACACGATGAAGACCGGATCGGCTATCCTGCGCAGCAGCGCAAGCTGCCGGTCGATGATGCGCGAGGGCCCCACCCGCAGCGCCGACTTGTCGGCGCCGGCCATTCTTCGTGCCTCCCCGCCGGCGAGGATCGCGGCGGCAATCGGCAAGGCATCGGTCTGCCGGCTCATGATGGTCCAGACGATACCAGACCTGGAGAGAGGGGATTGAGGTTGACCCGGCGGCACCGGCCTGGCGGGGTTCACCGTGAGTGATCTGCGCATCGGCCGCTTCCTTGTGGCAGGTCTGCACCAGGCTATCGCGGAGCTGTTGCCGGACCGGCTCGAATTCTACGAAAGCTGGCTCAGTGTGACCGGGCTGCGCGAGGGGACGATCGGGATTGCCCCGTTGATGGCGGCCCTGAGCTTCCTGCGCATGGAAGGGGAGATGTACTCCAGGGTGACCACGCGGGCCGGTGAGTATGCGGCCGAATGGACCGTGAACGGACTCCCGTCGCTCCAGAAGCGGCTGATTGTCGCACTGCCTGTCAGGATGCGCGCCCGGCTGGCACTCCGAACGGTGCGCCAGCTGGTGAATGCTACGTACTCGGAATCCCGGGCGATCGTCCGGTTGCACAAGGATGCCAGCGCGTCGGTCGACCTGCGCGGCTCCCCCTTCTGCCGGGTCCGCGACGCGTCCCCGCGTCCGCTGTGTGACTTCTACGCGGCGGCAATCGCACGCGTGCTGCAGCGCTTTCACGTGCCGGCCGACCTGCACGTCGACAGCTGCCGGGCGGCCAGTCGTGGTGAAGGCTGTCTGTTGTCCGTGATGGTCAGGGTGCTCCCCGAGGGGGAGCCGGCGCCCGCCCCGTGAAATCGTAAGAACGATGATGCGTTTTTGTCTCCCCCTTGTCGTGCTGGTTGCCGTTCTTCTGCCCGCGACCGCGGGCGCGCAGACCTCGACCCGGATCCTCGTGCTGCCGTTCGAGGCGGCACCGCGCGAATCACGTGCTGTCTGGCTCCGCGAGGCCGCCGCCATTCTGGTCGGTGACGAACTGAATGCCCGCGGTGTGCCGGCGATCGGCCGGGTGGAGCGGGTCCGCGCCTACGACCAGCTGAACCTCCCGGTTTCAGCCTCCCTCAGCCGCGCGACGGTCATCAAGGTGGGGCAGATCCTCGGCGCCTCGGAGGTGATCGGGGGCTCGTACCGGCTCGAAGACGATGACCTGATCGTGGAGGCCCACCGCATCCGGATCGATACGGGGCGCCTGCAGCCGCACGTTGCAGAACGCGGTCCGCTCAAGGAGATGTTCGCGGTGTTCGACAGGTTGGCCGGGCGTCTCGCCTCCGGTGCACCGCGCCGGCCGGAGGTGCCGGCGCCGCCGCCGCTCGGGCCGTTCGAGAACTACGTGAAAGGACTGCTGGCCGAGAGCGTCGCCGCCCAGGCCACGTTCCTCGAGACCGCCATCAGGGATCATCCGGGGTTCGACCGTGCGAGGCTGGCCCTGTGGGAGGTGCGTCACGAGCAGGCGGACCACGCCGCGGCGCTCGCGGCGGTGGCGCCGGTGAAGGGAGAGTCCGCCGGCGCCCGGCGCGCGCGGCTCCGCGCAGGCGTGTCGATGCTCGAAGCGAAAGAGTACGCTGGCGCGGCCGCGACGTTCACCGCGCTGCTCGATCCCGCGCTGCTGCAGACGACCAAGCCGGCCCTCCCCGAAGTCGCCCCGATCCTGAACAATCTGGGGATCGTGCAGCTGCGGCGCGGCGCGGCCGCGGATGAGGGAGGGGCCACCTACTACCTCACCCGGGCGACGGATGCCGACCCGGCCGACGCCGACTACGCGTTCAACCTGGGCTACGCCTACCTGCTGGAGCGGAACTTCAAGGCAGCGCTCTACTGGCTCCGCGAGGCGGTCAGGCGCGACGTGGCAGATGCCGACGCTCACTACCTTCTGGCAATTGCGTTGCAAGCTACCGGAAACGGGATTGAAGCGGGCCGGGAGCGCGAGCTTGCGGGGCAGCTCTCTTCGCGCTACGAAGGGGCAGACCCGGCGGCCGGCGGCCGGGGAGGGGTGCCGGCGGGGCTCGAGCGCCTTCGCCTCGATCTCGATGGCCCCTCAGCTGCACGACCGGACCCCATAATGGGAATCTCGGTGCAGCGTGAACAGCGCGATCTGGCCTCGTTCCACCTCGAAAGGGGACGGGCGCTCTTCGAGCGCGAACAGGACCGCGAGGCCATGGCCGAACTACGCCGCGTAGTCTATCTGTCACCATACGAGGCCTCGGCGCACGTGCTGATCGGCACGATTCACCTGCGGGCCGGACGCCCGGCCGATGCCATCGACGCGCTGAAGATTGCCGTCTGGAGTGAAGAGACAGCGGGCGGGCGGGTGGCGCTGGCCTCGGCTCATCTGTCGATGAAGAACCTAAAGGCGGCGCGCGAGGAGTTGGAGCGGGCGCTGGAGCTCGACCCGGCCTCGGACGAGGCAAAACGGCTGCTCGAGACGCTCAAGTGAACAGAAACAGGACCATGGCCGACTCACGATCCACCATCCGCAGACGCCGCGCGGGCAGGGCGACCTCGGGGCTTGCTGCCTTGCTGCTGACGATCGCCGGCATCGGGCTCTTCGAGGCCGCGGAGACCCCCGCCCGGCCGGTCGTGACGGCGGAGATCGACGGGATCATCCATCCCATCGCGGTGCAGTACGTGCAGCGAGTGATCGAGCGTGCCGATGCGCAGAACTCCGCGCTGGTCGTCTTCGTGCTCCGCACACCGGGTGGGCTCGTGGATTCCACGCGCGACATCAACAACGCCATCAT
>JACCXG010000108.1 GCA_013697225.1 Acidobacteriota bacterium | reverse complement strand
TCGCGCAGCGGCAGAGCGGTGAGGGAGTCTCCCCGGGCGTCGACCAGAAGGTCGAACACCAGCAGCGTGGCCGGGGTCTCGGCCGCAAGTCGTCTGATGCGGCTCTCGGCCGGATGAATGCGCTGGAGCAGATCGTCGAACTGGAGCTGGTCGTTGCGCCTGATGACGATTTCGCCGTCGAGCACGAAGCGGGAAGGCGTCAGCGCAAGCAGCGCCTCGACAAGCTCGGGAAAGTAGCGGGCCAGGGGCTGACCGCTCTTGGACTGCAGCGCCACCACCTCCGCGTCTCTGAAGGTCAGGCAGCGGAAGCCGTCCCATTTCGGCTCATAGAACCAGCCGTCCCCCCCGGGGAGCGACGCCCCCGTCTTTGCCTCCATCGGGGGATACGGTGGCGTGACCGGCAGCGACAGGGCAGGAAAGCTGCCGTCCAGGTCCCCGGCAGGGAATGCCCCCCGCGAGGTGGATGACCGGGATGGCCGTGGCTTCGATCCGCCGGGAGCACGCGGCATGCGTCCAGGATCGTATCATTCACTCGCGCATTCGATGGACCTCGACCTCCGCGACTATGGCTGGACCGACCGCCTGGCCGATGCCTTTGCTCCCCATGCTGCCGCGGGCCTTGTACCAGCTCGAGTCAGCCTAGAACACACCCACATCTACCGCGTGATTACCGCGGAAGGGGAGAGCCTCGCGCGCGTGTCCGGCCGCATGCGGCATCAAGCCTCCGCACGTACGGATTTTCCCGCGGTCGGCGACTGGGTCGGGGTTGAACCGGCGCCGCAAGAGGGGGATGCGAGGATTCGGGTCGTGCTGCCCCGGTTCAGCCGCTTCTCGCGCAGGGCGGCTGGCGATCCAACGGAGGAGCAGGTCGTTGCCGCGAACATCGACGTGGTGTTTCTGGTGGTTGGCCTGGATCACGATTTCAATCCGCGGCGGCTGGAGAGGTATCTGCTCGTGGCGGGGGACAGCGGCGCCTCCCCAGTCGTCGTCCTGAACAAGGCAGACCTCACGTCCGAGACCGAGGCCCGGGTGGCGGACGTGCGGGCCCTCAGCCCGGCGGTCCCGATTGACGCGGTGTCATGCCGCACACCCGGGAGCCTGGAGCCGCTCCGTACGTACCTGGGGCGCGGGCGCACCGGCGCGCTCCTCGGCTCCTCCGGGGTGGGGAAATCAACCATCGCGAACTGCCTGGTCGGACAGGAACTGCTGCGTACCCACGACGTCCGGGAGTCCGACAGTCGAGGGCGCCACACCAGCACGAGCCGTCAGCTGGTCCTCCTGCCGGGCGGTGGCCTGCTGATCGACACACCGGGGATGCGGGAGCTGCAGCTGTGGGACGCGGGGGGCTGGAGCGAGAGCTTTCGGGACATCTCCGAGCTGGCGGAGGGGTGCCGGTTTCGGGACTGCCGTCACCGCGAGGAACCGGGGTGCGCCGTGCGTGCCGCAGTTGACGCGGGCCGGTTGCCGCCGGTCCGTCTCGAGAGCTTCCGCAAGCTCTCGGCGGAACAGGAACACACCGAGCGGGAGCAGGATGCCAGGGCGCTGCTCGATCAGAAGCGCCACTCGAAGACCATGGCCAAGGCTTTGCGGAAACGTGTGCGGGACAAGGGGCAGTCCTGATGTGGCGGCGTCTGTCTGGCACCTGGCTGGTGTTCGGCCTGGCCGTTCTGCTGCTGTCTTCCGGCTGCCGTGACGTCGATGTGGTGACGGCAAGCTACGCGACGCTGGCTGAAGCGGAAGCGGCCGGTGCGGTCCGGGAGGGGTGGCTGCCTGCCGGTCTTCCACCAGGTACCTACGAGATCCGCGAGGCGCACGACCCGCGCTCACCTCGCCGTTGGGGACTCTTCAACTTTCCCCCTGATGAGGATCACGCCATGCGCGGGCTCATCGGAGCCGAACGTCCGTTTGCCGGACTGCAGGCGAACCCGCCGCGCCGCATCGAGTGGTGGCCGGTACTGCTCCGCCGGGAGCTGGATCAGGAGCGCATTGCCGCGACCGGGCTGCGGGCCTACGAGTCACGGGACGGAGAGTTGATCTTCGCGATCAACTGGTCGCAGGGACGGGCCTATTACTGGACGCGGGAATGACAACGGGATTGCCAAGAGTGCCAAGAATGCCAAGAGTGCCAAGAATAGGAAAGAGTGACGGGACTGCCCAAATGCCAAGTGCTATGAGTCCTAAGAAAGCCACAGAGGCGCCAGGCTAAAGCCTCGGAACTCGCGAGCGCCATCTCGCGGCATTCTGACATTTTTGGCACCGTTGGCAATCTTGGCAATTCTTCAGAGCTTCGACTCCTCCGTGCGCCAGAAGCGCCAGGCTATCAGCAGCAGGATGGCCGCGAGCGCGAGCCAGAACGCTGCGCGGGAGACGCCGGCC
>JACCXG010000224.1 GCA_013697225.1 Acidobacteriota bacterium | reverse complement strand
CCGGACACGTCCTCAGCGAGCTGATTGGCGCTACCCGGTTCCAGGAAAAGGTGGACGGCCTCGCCCGCAGCAACCTCGTGCAGCAGGGAGGGGAGCTGGCCTACCTCATCCGGCACGATCCGGAGTTTCGGGGGGTGCGGCGTGAGCACCTGGTTGAGACCGGCCGCCGGGTCCGCTTGCGGAGCAACATTCCGGCCCTGGTCGAGTTCCTCGATCGAGGGCTCGATGGCTACCGCTTCTCGTTCTTCGTCATCTCCGCCGCCCCGCGCGAGGTGATCCAGTCTGCTCTCGAGGGAATCGTCGCACCGGACCACGTGTTCGGAACCGAGCTCGAGTTCGAGCCGGGCTCCGGTGAAGTCCGTTCCATCAGGCGCGTGCCGGCAGGCTACGGGAAGGTGGCCGTTGTCGAAGAGCTGGAGTCCCGGCTCGGGATCGCTCCGGACCGCACCATCTATGTCGGAGACGGCAGCTCGGACGTGCATGTCATGCTCCACGTCAACAACCGGGGGGGCTTCACCATCGCCGTCTCCGAGAACACGCAGCTGTCCCGGATCGCCCGGCGGACCGTGCTGAGCGACGATGCGTTCAGTGTGGTGGTGCCGGTGCTGGAAGGGGTGCTTGGCTGGGGAGTGGGGGAGATCCGGACGCTTGTCGAGGCGAACGGCCTCACGCTCGAGACGTGGGAGAAGGCCCGGATGGACCGTGTCGTCATCGGAGAATCCGGCACGGCCGTGCGCGCGGCTGTGGCCTAGTCCCCTGGAGGCCCGATGATTGAATACCTCGGCTGGGCCGCCACGGCGGTCTTCGTGGCTTCGTATCTCTGCGCGCGCTCCGAGACGCTCAAACGCGTGCAGATGGCTGGCGCGCTGATGTGGGTTGCCTACGGGCTGCTCATCGGCGCGACCCCGGTGGTGGCGGCCAACCTGCTCGTGTTCGGCGCCGCCGGCTGGACGCTCACGCGGCGTTCGGGAGAGGAGCCGACCCCCGGGTAGGGGGGTGTGCCCGAAAAGGGAACCGATTCCGCGCGCAATCCGGTAAAATGCGGTGCGCTCGCCGGGAGGGTGCTTTGCCCTCGGCCCGGCGGTGCGGAACTCCATGAACATCAGGTCCCTCGGCGTTGCGGCCGCCGGTCTCTGGATGCTGGCCGTACTGGTCCGCGTTCAGGCGGCACCCGTTCCTGCGGTCTCAGCGGCGGCGCCGCAGGCTCCGCTCGTCGATTTTGCGACGGCCGTGCAGCCGGTCCTCGAGGCCAACTGCCTGGAGTGCCATAGCGCGGACAAGCGAAAAGGGGGTCTGTCGCTGGCCACCTACGAGGATGTTCTCGAAGGGGGCCGCAGCGGCCCCGCCATACGGCCCGGCGACGGCGCGGGCAGCCTGCTGTTCCACCGCATCACCGCCGAAATCGACCCGCAGATGCCGCTCGACGAGCTGCCGTTGAGCGACGAGGAGATCGCGGGGCTCCGCCTCTGGATCGACCAGGGAGCCCGTTCGAACCCGTCCGCTCCTCCGGCGCCCCCTCCCTGGGAGGCTCCGCTCGGTCTCGCCGCTCCATCTCTGCCTGAGCCGGTCTGGACGGCATGGTCGAGTCCTGCCGATCGTCTTGTGGCGGCGTACCTCCGCGGCCGCGGCGTGTCGGAGCCGGAGCTCGTGTCCGACACCGTGTTCGCGCGGAGGGTCTACCTCGACACGTGGGGACTGCTGCCATCCCGCGAGGCGCTGGAACGGTTCGTCGCCGACGGCGCTCCCGACAAGCGCGCGAAGCTCGTTGCCGCGCTGCTGTCCGACGGGGACCGTTACGCCGAAGGCTGGATGTCATTCTGGAACGATCTGCTGCGGAATGAAGACGGCGTCACCTACTTTTCCGAGGACGCCGGACGGAAGAGCATCACGGAGTGGCTGCTCCCGGCGCTCCGCGAGAACATGCCCTACGACAGGTTCGTGACAGCGCTCCTCAATCCCGTCACGCCCGGAGGTCCGGAGGGTTTCCTCACCGGCGTGAACTGGCGGGGAGAGACGAGTGCGGCCGTGAAGCCGTGGATGCAGGCCTCCCAGAACACCGCGCAGGTCTTCCTGGGAGTGAATCTCAAGTGCAATGCCTGTCACGACAGCTTCGTGAGCCGCTGGAAGCTGAAGGATGCCTACGCGCTGGCCGCCTTCTTCTCGCCGGAACCGCGGCTGCAGCTGTTCCGTTGTGACGTGGCCCGGGACGAGTACGCGGAGCCGGCCTTCCTGTTTCCCGAACTGAGCCGTGTTCCAGCCTCGCCCGCACTTGCCGATCGGCGTGCGACGATTGCGGCCATCTTCACGGACCCGAGGAACGGCCGGATGCCGCGGACACTCGTCAACCGCATCTGGCAGCGTCTGCTTGGTCACGGGCTGGTACCGGACTCGGACGAGATGGACGGCAGGCCCTGGAGCCCCGAGCTGCTCGACTGGCTCGCGGGCGACTTCGTCGCTCGCGGCTACGATCTCAAGGGGCTGATCGCTACGATTCTCACGTCGCGCGCCTACCAGATGCGAGCGGTGCCGCGCGAAGGTGAACCCCCCGCGCGCGACTACACCTTTGCCGGACCGGAGGTCCGCCGCATGACGGCGGAGCAGTTCGCCGACGCCATTGGCTCGATTACCGGAGAGTGGAGCGTCTACCAGCCTCCCTCCACCGGCGGCAGCGGCGGCAAGCGCCCCCCCACCGCATCGGACGCCGTGTCTGCGGGGGCATACGCGCGCGAGTGGCGTGCTCCGTCCACCAACCTGACGCGTGCCCTTGGACGCCCCATCCGCGATCAGGTGACCTCCGTCCGCCCGGCGCAGGCCACCACCCTGCAATCGCTGGAACTGGTCAACGGAGACATCCTGACGCGCCTGCTCACGCGCGGGGCGAGGCGTCTGCTCGGCGAGCTCCCCACTGAACCGGTGAGCCTCTACAATGCCGCGGTCGCGGGGCGGTACGCCGCGGCGCGTGCGTTCGACATCGATATTTCGAACGCCGAGCGGCTCTGGCTGATCGTCCGGGACACGGGGTCGAACGCGCCCGAACGGATTCTGCCGGTCTGGACCGACGGGGCGTTCGTCCACGCCGACGGCTCGACGGTGCCGCTGGCATCGCTCACCCCGCGCGACGCGGCCGGTCTGCGCGACGCGGCCGGCCCTGGCGCCGGCGCCAACGTGCCGGTGCGGAACCCGTCGCGGCTGGTGTACGACGTGAGCGGCAGGGGATTCGTGCGGTTCCGCGGGAGAGTCGACATCGAGAACGCGAGAGCCGAAGTCGGCTCCACGCTCAACCCGCAGGTGCGCTTCTTTGTCTTCGACGCGGAGCCCAATTCCGACCGGCTGGTGCCCCCCGCTCCCGCGCCGCCGCTGGAGGCCTCGGCTCCCCCGGGCAGCGCGGGCGAGGTCGTCGATCGTTTGTTCTGGATCGCCCTGAGTCGCCCCCCCACCGCGGCGGAGCGCCGCGCGTCGGAAGAGGCCCTCGTGGATCCGGCCAGACCAGGAAAGCCCTCTGCAGAGGGTGTGGCGGATCTGTTGTGGGCCCTCCTGATGAAGCCCGAGTTCCAGTTGGTCTATTGAGGGGCACTCCGATGCAAGGGCAGAAGGGATCGCGAGCGGAGCGGGAGGGGGAGCTGCGGCATCTGCCGCGCCAGAACGGGCCTGAGGACTCCACCGGGCTGAACCGGGAGGAACGCCGTATCTACTCCCGCCTGACGCGCCGCGGGTTCATGGGGGTGACGGCGGGGGCCACCCTTGCAGCCCTTGCGGGGCGGGAGCCGACCCTCGTACGGGCGCAGCCTGTCACACCGGCCACCGCTGACGCCGTCATCGTGCTCTGGATGGCTGGCGGGATGGCGCAGACCGAGACCTTCGACCCGAAGCGCTATACCCCGTTTGCGAGCGGGGTCAGGGTGGAGGACGTGTTGAGCACGTTCCCCACGATTGATACCGCCGTCGATCACATCAAGTTCACCCAGGGGCTCGAGCGGATTGCGGGCGTGATGGACCGCGGCGCGGTGATCCGGTCCTTCATGGCGGCGGATCTTGGCTTCATCCTGCACTCACGCCACCAGTACCACTGGCACACGGGGTACGTGCCGCCGCAGCCGATGGCCATGCCTCACATCGGCTCGGTCGTCTCGCGCACGCTCGGGCCCAGACACCCGGACGTTCCCGCGTTCCTGGCGATTGGCCAGACAGTCGAAGGGGCCGGCGAAATCGGGACCCTGAAGGCCTTTCACACGGCTGGCTTTCTCGGCGCGGACCACGGACCTTTTCTGATCGTCGATCCGCAGGACGCGGCCTCCGCCGTCCGCCCCCCGCGGGAGCTCGGCGAGGCCCGTTTCCAGAGCCGGCGGGCGCTCCTGGAACGGCTGCTCGCCGAAGAGCCGGTCCACACGTACGGCGGCGATTTCCAGCGCGAAGCCATCGTCAAGTCTCTCGATTCGGCCGATCGGCTTCTGCGCTCCCCGTCCGCGAAGGCCTTCGACCTGTCGCTCGAACCGCAGGCGTCGTTCGAGGCGTACAACACGGGACGCTTCGGGCAGGGCTGCCTGCTGGCGAGGCGGCTCATCGAGGCCGGTGCCC
>JACCXG010000096.1 GCA_013697225.1 Acidobacteriota bacterium | reverse complement strand
GACCACCACGAAGAAGTCCCACGGCTCCAGCGTAAACGGCACGTAGGAAATCTGGTACACGTCCATCGGCACCGAGATGAGCCTGTAACGATCGAGGACGTAGATGAGGGCGTAGCCGCCAATCGCGCCAGCTGTCGTGCCAACCAGCCCGATGATCAACCCCTGCAACATGAAGATGCGCCGGATGCTCCCGGCCGAGCTGCCCATGGTCTTCAGGATCGCAATGTCACGGCTCTTCTCCATGACCAGGAGGATCAGCGACGCGATGATGTTCATGGCCGCCACCATCACAATCAAGCCAATGGTGATCGATATCGCCATCTTCTCGAGCCACAGGGCGGAGAACAGGCTCCTGTTCAGGTCGGCCCAGTGCTGCGGCACGTACTCCCCGCCGAAAGTACTCACGATGGAGCGGACGACCTCCTCCACCCGGAACATGTCGTCGATCCGCAACTCGACATATGCGGACTGATCGGGCATCAGCCGCTGCGCCACGTCGAGTTGGATGAAGCCGTACGAGGAATCGAATTCGAACAGACCGAGCGCGAAGATCCCCACCACCTCGAATGTCGTCGGGCGGAACACGGGCATCATGGGGGTGATATCGCCGCGGCCGCTGAACAGCCGGATGCGGTCTCCGACGGTCACGTCCAGCACCCGGGCGAGATCCGTTCCCACCAGAATGCCGGGCAGCTCGTCGCCAGCGCTCCTCTGAAGCGCGTCGATGGAGCCCGTCCGCATGGAGTGCTGGAGCTGCGTGACGGTCTTCTCTCGTTCCGGGTCGATGCCTTTGATATCGATGAACGCCTCGCCGTTGTCGCTCCGGATCATCCCCTTTCCGATGAGGACGGGGGCAGCTCCCTGGACCCGCGGCACCTTCAGCAGCCTCTCCATCTCCTCGTAGGGCTGCTCCATCCCCGACACCTTGAAGACGTAGATGTGCGCCGCGGATCCGACAATGCGGTCGCGCAGCTCCGCCTGAAGGCCGGTCATGAGCGCCAGGGCCACGAGGAGCGCCATCACCCCGACCCCGACGCCAAGGACGGAGATCAGCGAGATCAAGGAGATGAACGCCTGGCGCCGTCTCGCCAGGAGGTAGCGGAGCGCGACGAACAGCTCAAACGACATCGTGCCGCGGACGCATCAGCGGGAAAAGGATCACGTCACGGATGGAGGGGCTGTTGGTCAGGAGCATGACGAATCGGTCGATACCCACGCCCTCCCCCGCCGTCGGCGGGAGGCCGTATTCGAGCGCGCGGATGTAGTCTTCGTCCATCTCGTGTGCTTCCTGGTCGCCGGCGGCGCGCTCGGCAAGCTGCGCCTCGAACCTCCGTCGCTGCTCGGCGGGATCGTTGAGCTCACTGAAGGCGTTGGCCACTTCGAACCCGCCTATGTAGAGCTCGAACCGCTCCACAGTGTCAGGGTCTCCCGGCTTCCCCTTCGACAACGGCGACACCTCGGTTGGGAAGTCGTAGACGAAGGTCGGCTCGATGAGCCGGTGCTCGTTGAGGCGCTCGAAGATCTCCGTCGTGATCTTGCCCGCGCCCCAGCCAGGACGAACGTCAATCCCCAGCCGCTGCGCGATGCCGAGCACACTTTCCTGACGCCGGAGATCTGCCTCGTCCACGACAGCGCGGAGACGCTCGGCAGCCGCTGACCGTGCCCCTTCACGCAGGGCGACCCGGCGGTACGGCGGCGCGAGCGAGATCTGATGCTCACCGAACGTAATCTGGTCGGTACCGATCGCCTCAGTGGCGACGGCAGAGAGCATCTCCTCTGTGAGCGTCATCAGCTCCGTATATTCGCTGTACGTCTGATAGAACTCGAGCATCGTGAACTCGGGGTTGTGCTGCGTCGAGATCCCCTCGTTCCTGAAGTTCCTGTTGATCTCGTAGACACGCTCGATCCCGCCAACCGTCAGGCGCTTCAGGTACAACTCCGGAGCGATGCGCAGGAACAGCGGTATGTCGAGCGCATTGTGATGCGTGAGGAACGGGCGGGCCAGCGCCCCTCCCGCAATCGGCTGCATCATGGGGGTCTCGACCTCGAGATACCCCCGGCCGTTCAGAAAGCTCCTCATCCCCGCGAGGACCCGGCTCCTGATTTCGAACACCCGCCGTGAATCAGGGTTGACGATCAGATCGAGGTATCGCTGCCGGTATCGCGTCTCCACGTCGGTGAGACCGTGCCACTTTTCGGGGAGCGGGAGGAAGCACTTCGCGAGGAATTCGAGCGACGACGCCCAGATCGTCAGCTCGTTCGTCTTGGTACGGAACAGCCGCCCGTCCACACCAACGAAATCGCCGAAGTCGAGCAGCCGGAAGATGGCGAAGTCGCGCTCCGAAAGGGCATCCTTCCGGATGTACACCTGAATCTTCGAGCGCCCGTCGGAGATTGCCAGGAAGTTGGCTTTCCCGAAGCTGCGAATTGCGAGTACGCGGCCAGCCGTCCGCGCGAGGGGTTGCGCGGCCTCGAGCTCTTCCCCACCCGCTCCGCCGTAGGCGGACACCAGCTCGTCGACGGTATGCGTCCGCTCGTACTGCCTGGGGTAGGGATCGACCCCGAGCGCGACAAGCTGGCGGAAGTTGTCACGCCGCTGGCGCAGCAGGTCGGATTCTCGTGCGTGCTCGTCGGACATCAGTTCTCGCTGTCTGGTTGACGGAGGGGGCGGAGTTCACGGAGAAGTGCACACCACGGAGGCACAGAGACACGGAGGGCCACGAGAGCCCGGGTCCCTATGAGAAATAGGGCCGTCAGCGCCTGTGGCTGCGCACAGCGCAGCCACGACGGCCTACAAAAAATGTCCTCCGTAACTCCGCGTCTCCGTGGTGTGCACTTCTTCGTGCTCTCCGCATTCTCCGTGCTCTCCGCAGGGCTCGGTTGCTCTTCTCCGCTCACTCCGCTCCCGGGTCCCCGGTCAACTCGTGCCTGACACCGTCCAGAACCCCGTTGACGAAGGCCACTGCTTCTTCGCCGCTGTAGGTGCGTGTGAGCTCGAGGGCCTCGTTGATGACCACCTTGGCCGGCGTCTCTCCGGCAAGGAGCTCGCAGGTGGCCAGCCGAAGGACCAGACGGTCGAGCACGGCCATCCGTTCAACCCGCCAGTTCTGCGTTCTGGAGGCGAGCAGGGCGTCAATCCTCTCGAGGCGGGCCGTAGTCCCCTGCACCAGAGCGTTCGCGAACGCCTGATCCTCCTCGTCCAGCTCGCTGGCCTCCTCGCGGGCTGGCCAGTAACTCAGAATGGCATCCCCGGGGCTCGTCTTGCCGACCTCCCATTGATAGAGCATCTGGAGGGCGGCTTCCCGCGCGCGCCGGCGGGCGGCTGCCCGCAACGGCTTCATCGAGCCCTCCCGCGAAGCACCCTCACGAGGGCGGCCATCTCCAGCGCGGCGGCCGCCGCCTCGAACCCCTTGTTGTCAGGCCCGTCACCGGCACGCGCCTCCGCCTGCTCCCAGGAATCGGTGGTCAGCACGCCAAAGGCCATCGGGACGCCCGTCTCTCCGGCTGCGTGCATCAGCCCGTGCGCCACGGCCGACGAGATGTACTCGAAGTGCGGCGTCTCTCCCCTGACCACACAGCCAAGACCGACAATCGCCTCGAACCGGCCCGTCTCCCCGGCCGCGCGTGCGGCCTGAGGCAGCTCGAAGGCTCCCGGCACGCTGAAAGTCTCCACGTCGGCTTCAGCGGCGCCCGCCTCAGCCAGCGCGGCACGTGCGCCAGCAACGAGCCTGCTGGTGATGGCCTCGTTGAAGCGGGAGACGATCACGGCAAATCGGGCTCCGTCCGCCCCCTTCAGTGGCGTCCTGGCATCGGGCTGGCGCACGTAACTACTCCCCCTGAACTCGGGCGTCCTCGTCCCCTCGTGCCCTGCCGAGGGTCGGACGCTCCGGATGCTGCCATTGGCTCACGAGCAGAATCCCGAGTATAGCGTTCTCACGATCGCGAGGTCATGGGCGCCTGTGCGCAAGGCGGGACCGGCGGATGCTGCTCCAGGTACGAGCGGCAACCGCGACAGCGACTGCGCCGGCTATACCTCCGAGGGCGTCGGCCGCAACGTCGAGGGGATCCGGGGTTCGCCCGGGCACGAACCGCTGGTGCAGTTCGTCGGTGAGGCCGTAGAGGGTGGCGAGGACGGCGGCCGCGGCGATTCGGGCGGGGGTCATCGATGCCGAGCGGCCCCGGGCGAGCGCACGGACGAGCGTACCGCCGAGCGCGGCATACGCCACGACGTGCGCACCCTTGTCCGACAGGCCGCCCGGCGGTGCCCCCGGGTCCGGCAACGCAGAGGCGAAGAAGATGAGCCCCATCACCACCAGAACAGGGCCCCAGAGCGCCAGAGCTCTCAAAGCGGGAGCGGGTACATCAGCCAGCCGAGGAGCACGGCTCCCGCGACGAACCCGGCAACCATGATCGCCCCCGCACGCAGCTGCGCCCGCGGTTCATCTCGTGAAAGGGTGGCGAAGACCGCCGAGACGAGCACCGCGAAGAGCACCAGGAGGAGGAGGTGGCTCGTCACTTCCGTCCCGAGGCGATATCGAAGGCGTCGAGGATCACCAGAAAGTTGAGGAGGCCGGCCACGATGAGATAACAGTTGCCGTACTCGTACGTCGCCTCCGTGACCACGCCGGCACCCAGCCCGAACGTCCGGCCGAGCACCCACGGCAGGCCCAGCCCGGCGTTTGCCATCGCTGCGAGCGCAACGAGCGGTTCGGACAATTCGAACGGGAAGAGGCGACCATCGAGCAGCAGGCCCACGGTAAACATCAGGGTCATGGCCAGGAAGAACACGATCCCTTTCTGCGCTCGCCCGAGCCACAGATGGCCGGCGCCGGGAACCGCCCACGCGGCGAGGCAGAGAAGAACAAGGGTGCCAGGTTCCGAGACAGGGCGCGGACGGGCCGCCACGGTCGACTTCGAGGCCATCAGAGAGAGAAATCATAGCGCATATGCGCAGCCGCCCCCTCGGCGCGCAGCATGCGGACGAACAGCCAGCCCGTAAAGAGACCGAGCGGGACGGCTGAGGCGGCGCGCAAGAAGTTGCTCCCGGCCGCAACACCCGTCCACTCCCCCATCACGCTGAGCGCCATCGGGAGCGAGACCGCTGCCAGCACCGCCGGCAGGTGCCGGGGCACTCTCGGGCCCCTCACCCACCCCAGAACGGCCCCGAGGGCGCCGAACAGGTACAGCGCGGTGCAGCGGGCGCAGACCGGAAGACGGGCGCCGTCGAGATGGATGGATCGCTCGGGACGCTGGTGACAGACGATCGCAGAGGCGCCATACACAAGGGCGGAGATGGACGGGAACCTGCGGCCGGCCTCCAGCGGGACGATGAGCATGGCCAAGCCCCACAGGACCGCGGCACAGGTCAGGCCAGCGGCAAGCCGCCCCGTGGGCACGGGTGGAGCGGTCCGGGTGGGCCGCGCGATCAGCGCTGCCCCTGGACGGGAACGGCCGACGGGCGGGTGGGCTCCACCGAATACCCCATCCGCGTCCGGAGGCGCAGCTCGGGCCGTCCGGCAACGCGTACTACGATCCGGCGATACCGGCCGTCTGCCTTGCTGTCGGGTGGCGCATACGCGATCGAGTACTGACTGGACAGCTCCTGGGCGATGGCGGCGTAAAAGCCCTTGAGCTCGCTCACCTGCGCCGCCGCGAACGCCTGCCCGCCGGTCTCCTGCGTGAGGCGCCGCACGGAGTACTCAGCGTCGGAAGAGGTACGCCCCCGGAGGTTCGCTGCCAGGGCAGATGGCGGGTGCTTCCCCTGAATCCCTATGGAGTAGACACTCACGCCGCTCTTCCGGGCGACCGCCAGCACATCCTCGAAGGTCACCAGGCTCGACGTATCTTCACCGTCGGACAGCACCGCGATCGCCTGCCGCCGGACTTCTCCCTCCTGCTGCGCGCCGCGGCCGAACTGTTTCAACGCTATATAGAGCGCGTTGTAGAGTGCCGTGGCCCCTCTGGCATTCGTGCCCTTGACCGCCTCCTCGAGCGCCACACGGTCCGTCGTCAGCTCCTGCGCGACGTTCACCCGGTCCGCAAAGGTGACCACCGCGCCGCGATCTCCCTCACGGAGTGTCTTCAGGAAGCCGATCGCCGCATCGTGCACGATGGTCATCTTGTCGGACATGCTGGAGCTGGTGTCGAGCAGGACGATCAAGTCGAGCGGAACGTCCTTGACATGAAAGAACTTCACTTCCTGCTGCACGCCGTCCTCGAAGACGGCGAAATCACTGGCAGTGAGCCCGTGCACGAACTGGCTCTTCGGATCGGTGACCGTCACGTTCAGCGGCACGATCTGGCTGGTGCTTCGGAACACCTGCGGGGTATTGGAGGACGGTGGCTCCTGCGCGAAGACCGCGGCCGCCGTTACCAACATCAGCACCGGGATACACGCGGGACGTTTCACGAGGCCTCCTGGCACGCCTGCGTTGTGCAAAGCGCGTTCCGCGAGTGTCCTTCAGTAAAGCCGCACGACGCTGGTAGGGGTGCGGAACACCACCAACATCTTACTCGCCCAGCTCCTCGCGCGGACCAAAGCTTTCGTTGAACCGCTGGCGGAACTCCGGCCATGTGTAGGCGTGGCTCTGCCCCCCCAGGTGTTCGAGGGCATAGGCAGCCGCGACCCCCCCCAGCTGAGCGCAGACTACGTAGTCCGCACGCTGGGCCATCCCCTTCATGAAACCGCCGCGAAAGGCATCCCCCACGCCGGTCGGGTCGACGATACGGAAGGGAGTCACCGCGGGCACGTCGGTACGCTCCCCCCCGGTATACACGGAGCATCCGTGCTCACCCCGGGTAATCACCAGCGCTCCCGCTTCACCGAGGACACCCTGCTCATCGAGCCCGGTCTTCTGCCGAATGAGCTCGAACTCGTAGTCGTTGCAGATGACCAGCGCCGCACCGACGAGCCCGCGATACAGCTCATCCCCTGACATCCGCGCGCACTGCTGCCCCGGATCCCAGATGTAGGGAATGCCGAGCGCGCGACATTCCTCCGCATACTGAACCATCGCTTCCGGATCGTTGGGGGAGATGATGGCCAGCTCGCATCCGTCGATGGTCCGGAACGACAGCTCCGCGGCGTTGGCCATGGCTCCTGTATAGAAGGAGGCGATCTGGTTGCCGTCCGCATCGGTGCTGCAGAAAAAGGACGCGGTGAACTTTCCCGGGACGTCCTGCACCAGGGACGTATCGACCCCCGCCGCGTCCAGCCACCGGCGGTAATCGTCGAAATCCTGGCCGGCTGTCGCCAGCAGCCGCGGCCTCTCCCCGAGCAGCGCCAGCGTATAGGCGATGTTCGGCGCACAGCCGCCGCGCCGCTTGTCCATGGAATCCACGAGAAAACTGAGACTCACGCGTGACATGTGCTCCGGCAGGAAGTGCTCGGTGAATTTCCCGGGGAACGACATGAGGTAGTCGAAGGCGATCGATCCGGTGACAACGATGCTCATAGAGGAACAGACCAGAGTGTCAGGGCAGGTACTTGCCGACGAGGGGCGCGAGCCCCTCCCGGACGTCAGCCGGAACGGCGTCAGGCCGGGTGATGATGGCGTATCTCAGCGCCGAGGCGCACTCACAGGTCCGGTTGTACGGGAGGCGGCCGACCGCCTCCGCGATGACCTGCTGTGCGGTCCGCGCGTTCTGCGTGAGGTTGGCGATGATCATGTCTACGGTGACCTGATCGTGCTCGGGATGCCACGAATCGTAATCGGTGACCAGCGCGATGGTGGTGTAACAGATCTCCGCCTCGCGCGCCAGCTTGGCTTCCTGGAGGTTGGTCATCCCGATGATGTCCATGCCCCATGAGCGATACAGCTTCGACTCCGCTAGCGTTGAAAACTGCGGGCCCTCCATGCAGACGTAGGTTCCCCCTTCGTGCACGGTGGCAGACGAGGACCGGGCACTTGCGAGCGCCGCCTGGCTGAGCAGCGGGCAGAAAGGATGCGCAAACCCCACGTGCGCGACGAGTCCGCCCCCGAAGAATGTCGAAGGACGGCCGCGCGTGCGGTCCAGGAACTGGTCGGGAATCACCAGGTCGAGCGGCTTGTACTCCTCTTTCAGGCTGCCCACGGCACTTGCCGAGAGGATGTATTCCACGCCAAGCACCTTGAACCCGAAGATGTTCGCGCGAAAATTGAGCTCCGACGGCATGAAGCGGTGCCCGGAGCCGTGGCGCGCGAGAAATGCCACCCGCCTGCCCCGCAGTGTTCCGATCACGTAAGGGGCCGAAGGCTCGCCGAACGGCGTGTCGACCCGGCGCTCCTCGCGTTCAGTCAGCTCGGACATGTCGTACAGCCCGCTGCCGCC
>JACCXG010000085.1 GCA_013697225.1 Acidobacteriota bacterium | reverse complement strand
GGGCTCCGGGGGACGGCTGATCCACCGGGCTCAGCGTGACCCGCACGCGGGAACTGTCGGCTGGCGCGGTCTGCGAGGTCGCCTCGAACGCCACACGTCCGGAGATGCTCAGGCCGGGCTGCAGCGTTACGAGCAGCTCCGTGAGGTCGCGACCGTCCACCGGCACATCCACCAGGCCCCAGAGGCGGATGGCATCGGAGGGGACGACATTTCCGCGCCCGCCCCGCCCCCCCTGAGGCCCCGGGGTGCCCTGGACCGCACCCGCGGCCGTGGCGCGGGCGACAAGCCTGTAGTTGCCCGGCGGCACGTTGGTGATCCGGAACCGCCCCTGCGCGTCGGCCCTCGCTGTCTGGACCGGGAGCCCGGCCCCTCCTGCCTGGCCCGCATCGGTCAGCACGAGCTGTACGCCTTGTGCCGCGATGTCGCCGGAGGTGACCACTGTCCCTTCGACCCTGGCCATCGGCACGCGCTGCAGCTGGAAGTCCACGCTCGGGCGTTCTTCTCCCACCCCGAGGGGAATGGACCCGGCCTGCGCGGCCGACGGCGTACCGGGGTAATAGACCGGCGCATAGCCCGTCGTGTGCCCCTCCCCATCCGATCCCACTCCCTGGAGGAGGATTTGCCCCTGGAGCATCTGCCCCTGCAGCGCCTGGAGTGCCTCCAGCCTGGCCAGCCCGTCCGGTGACGCGCCCGCCTCACTCCGGATCATTTCCAGCTGCACAGGCGCCTGCAGCCGGCCCATGTCGATCGCCGGTGCCGGATTGCGAGGCACGGCCGAGACAACGTATTCGCCGGGCTGCAGCCCGAAGACGCGATAGACACCACGGTCGTCTGTCGTGGATCCATTGCCGGACTGCTGCAGCGTCCGGCGCCCCCCCTGGGTCACGTACCGCAGAACCCGGACCGGAATGCCCGCTGTGGCGTCCCCGTACTCGTCGACAACCGTTCCGGTGATCACGCCTCCACGTGGAAGTTCGAGCGTGGCGGAGAATTTCCCCCCCTCGGCGAGCTCAATCGGGGTGCCCGGCCGGCCCGGGAGCGTCTGGCCGTAGGTCACGCCGACGTGCCCGGGCTTTGTGGCGTTGAGGATGTAGCGGCCGGCGGGAAGGGCTGAAAAGATGAAGCGCCCGAACTCGTCGGTCGTGGCCGTGCGTGCCCCGCCCCCTTCAGTGCCATTCAGTGTGACGCGCGCGTGCCGGGCAGGTTGTCCGGTTCCCGCCACCATCAGCATGCCGGAGACGACGGCCGTCCCGGCATTCACGCTGCGGCCCGGCGCGGTATCGCGCGGGGGCTGGCCGAGGCCGCGTCCCTGCGGGCCGGCTCCACGCCCCCCCTGGCCCCGGCCGCCTGCCGGCTGTTCCTGGGCGAGGCCGGAAACCGCAAAGGAGAGCGCCAGCAGGACGACGAAGGGAGTGCGGTGATGTCGGAAAGTCATGAGCCCTGCACGTGGTAGGACGTCGGGGGTGGTAAAGGGGTTTGTCCCATTCTGATCGACGGCTCAGTGTACGCTGCGGCGCGGCACCGGGCCAGTCACCCCTCCCCGGTCACCTTCCCCCGTGCTCCCTTGGTCTGTGCGCGCCGTTTCTTGCTCTCGACCCGCCGTTCCTTCGAGGCGGCGGTCGGCCGTGTCTTGCGACGCCGCCTGGGAGGGGTGGCGGCTTCGCGAATGAGCTCCGCGAGCCGCTCCCGGGCATCCTCCCGGTTAGCCGCCTGCGTGCGATACCGCCTCGCGTCAATGACGATGACCCCTTCGGAGGTGAGGCGCGCGCCGGCCAGGACCATCAGCCGGCTGCGAACTCGGTCGTCGAAGGCGCGAGAGGCTCGCGCGTCGAATCGCAACTGGACGGCTGTGGCAACCTTGTTGACGTTCTGCCCCCCGGGCCCGGATGCGCGGACGAACCGCTCCTCGAGCTCGGCGTCATCGATCAGGATCTCGGGAGTGACGGGGAGCATCGGATGTCAGTTGTCAGTTGTCAGTTTCCAGTTGTCAGTTCCCAGTTCCCAGTTCCCAGTTGCCGGGGCTAGCCTGTGTTCCTCATCCCGGCAGCAATCCCGTTCGCGGTCATCATGAACGCGTGCCAGAGCGCCTCGTCTTTCGTCCCCCCGGCCCGCAAGCGGCTGAGGAGCTCGATCTGTACGAGGTTGATCGGGTCGACATACGGGTTCCGCACCTCGATCGAGCGGCGGAGCACGGGGGATCCCTCGAGCAGGTGATCCGCCGACATGATTCGGAGGAGATGCTCTGTCGTGCGG
>JACCXG010000057.1 GCA_013697225.1 Acidobacteriota bacterium | reverse complement strand
GGCAGGCCGTGTTCTACTGGTATCACGGTCGCGGACGAGCCGTGGCGAGCGAGTTCGCCAACAAAGGGTGGCTGATGCTCGATGCCGCCCGGCTCCACCGGACCGACGGGGGTCTCGTCCGCCTGATTACCCCGATCACTGAGACCGCCGACGCCGCATTCGACAATCTGGCCGCGTTCAGCACCCTGCTCGTTCCCCAGTTGAGCGAACATCTGCCATGACCCGGCCCCGCTCATGCTCACGTCTGGCGTGCGCGCTTCTCCTCGCCGCCGTGGCCCATGCCGGCTGCTCGAGGGACCCCGAGGCGAGCGCCCGGCGTGACGCCGCCAGCGGGGATGCGTACGTCGCCCGGAAGCAGTACGACGAAGCCATCATCGAATACCGGAAGGCGCTGAAGGCGACTCCGCACGTGGCGGCTCTGCACCACAAACTGGGGCTCGCGTACGAGGAGTCGGGTGATCCTGCCAGGGCTTACGCCGAGTTCACCCGCGCAGCGGATCTTGATCCCACGAACCTCGACGCGCAGATCCGCGCAGGCACGCTCCTGCTCGTGAACCGCGAGTTCGAACAGGCGCGCGTCCGGGCGCAGCTCGCCGTCGATGCGGATCCCAGCCATGCGCCCGCGCACATCCTGCTCGGGAACGCGCTGGCCGGCCTGAACGAGACCGGACCGGCGCTCGAACAGATCGAGCAGGCCATCGCGCTCGATCCCTCGAATGCGCCCGCCTGGACGGCGCTCGGCGCGGTCAACTTCATGGGGGGCCGTCGCACGGAAGCTGCCGAGGCGTTCCGGAAGGCGGTCGCGCTCGCCCCCTCTTCGGCCGACGTGCAGCTGGCGCTCGCGAATTTTCAGTGGGCCAGTGGAGATGCGAGGGCCGCCGAGGGCACCTTGAAGCGCGCTCTCGAACTCGAGCCCGAGAACACGTCCACGCATCGCGCCCTCGCGCTGCTGTATTTGACCACGCGGCGGTCGGCCGACGCGGAGACACACTTCAAGGCCCTGGCGACCGACTCCGCCGGGCGGCTGGCGCTGGCGGACTACTATCTCGGCACCGGCAGGAACAAGGATGCCCTGGCGGTCCTCGATGAACTCGAGCGATCGAGCGACAAGGACGCCTCTGGCGCCGCACGGCTGCGCAAGGCGGCGCTGTTCCATGGCGACGGGCGCAAGGACGAGGCCTACGGCATCCTCAACGTGCTCATCGCAGAACGGCCGCGGAACGCCGAGGCGCGGATCACAAAAGCTCGGTTGCTGCTCACGGATGGCGGGGCGGCCGACGAGGCCCTGGCAGAGGCGCGCGAGGCGGTCAAGGCGGATCCGACACTGCCTGCCGCGCATTACACGGTGGGGCTTGCCGCGCTGGCGACGAAGGACCTGACGGCGGCGGAGCGGGCGTTCGACGAGGTCACCCGAATCAGCCCGCGTGCGGCGGCAGCCCAGTACCAGCTCGCCCGGCTTCGGCTTGCCCGCGGCGACTCGGGGCGGGCGGTCTCGGCCGCCGAGCAGGCTGCAAAGGATCGCCCAGACGATGCGCAGGTCGCGGTGTTGTTGTCGCAGGGGCTGCGAGCCCAGGGGGATCTGGAACGTGCCGGCCGCGAACTCAATACGCGGCTCGTGCGCCAGCCTGACTCCGTGCCGCTCCATCTGGAAATGGGTTCGCTGGCGCTCCAGCGTCGTGACGCCGCCGCGGCGCGGAAGTCCTTCAACGAAGCGTTGCGGGCCGCACCCGACCTGTTCGAGGCGCGGAGCGGCCTCGTCGCAGCGGATCTGCTCGAGGGAAAGGCCGCGGCAGCGCGCGCACGCATCTCCCAGTGGCAAAAGAGCGGATCGGCTGATCCTGCATTGCAGGTGCTCGCGGCCCGCGTCGAACTGGCGGCCGGCGATATGCCCGCTGCCCAGGCCATGCTCGAACGGGTGATCGCGGCCGACGCATCCCAGCTCGAGGCCTACGAGCTCCTGGGGCGCGCCTACGCCTCGCAGGGGCGCGTGGACGACGCCATCGTGCAGTATGAGGCGCTGGCCGGGCGATCCCCTGGCGCCGTGGCAGGCGCAAAGACCATGGTCGGGATGCTTCAGGAGGCGCGCAAAAATCAGGGGGCTGCGCAGTCTGCCTACGAGCAGGCGCTTGCCGCCGACGCCCGTGCCGGCGTGGCGGCGAACAACCTCTCCTGGATGTATGCGGGCAGTGGCCGCCTCGACGATGCCCTGCGGCTGGCCACCGTTGCCAGAGAATCGCTCCAGGGGCGGCCCGAGGCGGAGGATACGCTCGGGTGGGCTTACCTCCAAAAGGGGCTCGCCGCGCAGGCTCTCGCCTCCTTCGAGCGTGCCCGTGAACGGGCGCCGAAGAATCCGGTGTATCACTACCACGTCGGGCTCGCCTACCTGAAGCTTGGCGATGACGAGCGGGCGGGGGTGGCGCTGTCGAAGGCCCTCGAGCTGCGCCCCGATTTCGCGGGCGCGGCCGATGCACGTGCCCAGCTCGCCGCGCTCCCGTCCTCGACCGCGAAGTAGGCCGCGCCTATACCCCCTGCCGGCTGGCGGTATCAGCTGCCCGGGTTGCCTGGGTTCGGTGTCACGCAGGTTGGAAAGAAAATTGGCTGAGGTTGCGTTTTCCGGCGACTTGCCTTCTAAATAGGGGTGAGGAGAAGTCACCTATGTCACGCGTTGTTCTCGCATGCGCCCTTGCTACCCTGATTCCGCTCACCGCGCGGGCCGAACCTGTCTCCATCGCACTGCACAGCGCCAGTGGCGGGTTTTCGGCAACGGGTGGCACCTCCGCGGATGCCGCGATCATCGACCTGGGGCAGGTGTTTCTTCCGAACGTCGGCTCCATGGGCACGTTCCTCTTCAGCAATCTCTGGACGTGGCAGGATTACCGCGTCGGATTCGACCTGGGGCTCGGCAGCGGGGTCAGCGGCGTGCGCCTCGAGATCTTCGATCCTCTGGGTGACGGAGACGATGGGGCCGACCCGGCGGCCCAGCCGTGGTATGTGCCGGCCGGCTACTCCACCTCGAACAATGACGACGGGTTCAGCTTCGCACAGCATTCGGCTTTGACCCGGAGCGCGACGTTTGCCGGAGGGGCGGCGTCAGTCGTTGCCGACGAGTCCACGCACCGCGGTGACATCCTCATGTTCAGCGGGTTGTCCGGCGCCGAGGATGCGCGAGTGGCGTTCGGCGTCCGCGACAGTCCTGGCAATCGTTCGTTCCTGCTGCACATCAGCGGCATCGGCTCCGAAGAGATGATGCCGACGCCCGAACCGGCCTCCATGGTTCTTCTGGGGACCGGACTCGCGGCAGTTGCCGGTGCGGTTCGCCGCCGCCGGCGTGCTGCGGCCAAGCTCGGCGCAGCCGAGTAGGCCGGCCCTCGACCCGGCGGTGCAGATCAGCAATGATCGAAACCGCCGTCTCCTCTTCGACCCAATACAGGATTCCCGCCGCGGGGCTCGTTGCGCGGGCGGTTTGCCTGACACCGGCGCTTCTCCCCAGCCGGTGTACGGCGGCGACGCCTCCCCTGCGCCGATTGCTCCAGTCCGCCCTGGACCTCACATACTTCGGCTGGGTGCGCCCGAGTCCG
>JACCXG010000047.1 GCA_013697225.1 Acidobacteriota bacterium | reverse complement strand
GGCCTGGGCGAGATCGGTCTGCCCGCCCCAGATGGTGACGTTCAGCGGCCGCTCCGGCGTCCCGGCATCGATCCGCTCGATCAGCGCCCGGGAGGCCGCGGTGTCGTGATCTGCGCCGACAAACGGCCGGCCGCGACGGGGATTGCCCGGCAGCACACGGGCACGAAGGGATTCGACCTTCGGCCATCCCGTGGCGTGCCGCCGGAGATTCGGCAGGACCTGGCCATACGCCTCGACGATCTCGAGAATCAGATCGGGACGCGTGATCGACTCCTTGAGCTCGCCGGGCGTGCCGGCGGCCGAGGCGACCAGCAGCTCGAGGTCGAACTCGTTCGCATACACCAGCAGGCGGATCATCGACTGCCGATCGTCGGGATCCCCGCCAATGTCCGTCAGCACCGCCAGCCGGGGGCGTTCCGCGGCGCCGGCCACGAAGACAGACAGGACGACCAAGGCGATGGCGCCGGCGAACCGCACGAGCTCGTGTCGTCTAGCAGTGACTAACCACATAATTCTCGGGTGGGGCATCCCGCCTCGCGGCGTTGCTCGCCGCTTCCATATTCCAGCCATGTGCGCTCCTCGCGCCGTGCGACCCGGGCGCCGCGCTCCGGATCCGTACGACGCTTCGCTGTGACGGGTTCCTAGAACCCCATCTGCCGGCGGCCAAGCTCTGTCAAGTCCGCCTCGGTCGCGCGCCCCTCGAAGTCTGCCTCGAGATTCATCGGGGCAAAATCCGGCGGCGAGTTGCCGGCACGGAAGGCGGTTTGCTGCCCCGGGAGGTACGCGCGGTTCTTCGCGCAATCGGGCGCCGATCCGATGTAGATGACGCTCGCGTATTCCCGGCCCGCGTGCTCGTCGGCCACCGAATGGCAGACGTCGGGGTGCCACCACACGGTGTCGCCCGGCATCACCTCCGGGATCGATACAGTGGCGGCAATCAGCTCAGGGTGCCATTCCGGGCTGACGCCAAGCGCACGCCCCGGCGCCGCCCCGCACAGATCGTCCTCAGGCACGTCCTCCTGCAGCGCCCGGAGGAGCACGTAGCAGATGCCCTCGGCGATTGGAGTCAGGCGCAGCGTTCCGTCCCGCGGGCCCTGCCTGGTCAGCGCCGTCCAGCCTTGATACGTCCGAAACACGCTGGCGACGGCGGCGGAGGGAATTTCCCGCGTCTCGAGCCGGTGGCTCGCGTCGAACGGATCGTAGCCGCGCCAGTCGCCGGCAAACACGCTCTCGTAGACCCGCTGGTAACCCGGATCAATCCAGCGCTCCACCGTACCCGCGTCCATGTGCGGCGAGAGGCCGAGCGTCCTGTCGCCGGGCTGGCGGCGTCGGAGGCGATCCGCGTAGGTGCACTGGAGGTCGGGGTTGAACACACCTTCGTACCTGGTCCACAGGCGGTCGAGGAAAGAGCGCGTCTCGGCCAGTTTCGGATCCTGCCGCGCCCTCACCTGCGGCTTCGACCAGAAGACGTTGAAGATCTGCGGCGTGCCCGCCTGCAGCGCCGAAAAATACCTGTCGAGGCTGCGCTTCTCGGCTTCCCTTTCTACGTAGCGGTTCGCCTCGAGGTAGCGGCCGACCTCCTCGAACCATTCAGTGGCCTCGTTCGCCGGGAACACGCCGCGGACGATGGCTGCGCCGCTCGCGCGAATCGCCTGGCGAGCCCTGTCCGTCACACGTCCTGCCTTGATGTCGGCATAGGCGAGGTCCGGCACCGTCGGGCGACCGGCCGCATCATCGGTGCGGATCCTGTCGGCCACCCGCGTGACATGGTCCTTCACTTCGGCAAAGGCGCGCTGCAGATCCGCGCGACGCGAGCGCATCCTCTGCTTGAAGGCGGCGATCTCGTTCCTGACATCGAACGCGTCTTCCGTGTACGTCTGCATGAGTGGGCAGCCCTCCGTCCTGCTGTGCCGAATCGTCGCGAGCATCCGGGAGAATGTCGAATGCAGCTGTGGCCACAATCGCCATCAAAGCCGCGCACAAGTACTCTTCAGGGTCGGGACCAGTGATCATGCAAGTGCAGCGAGCTCAGAAAGCGTGAGCACCCGATGTGGCTCTCCGCGCCCGAGCAGGCGCCCCATCAGCGCGTCCAGCGCGGCACGCGAGTTGCGCTCGATGGTCACCAGCGTCAGCGCTGCGCCGTGCGGTGCCGATGCGCCCCCGGCGGCACGCCTCCAGGCCTCCGCGAGCAGCTTCGAGAGCTCTTTGTAGTCCGTGGTCTTGTCGCACACGAGCACGATTGAGTCGGCGGACATCTGCGCCACGAGTCTCTCGAGCTCGAACACGCATCCCGCGTTGTTCCTGGTGAAGCCGCGCAGGTCCATGAGCACAACGTCGTTCAGGGTCAGCAGCTCGCCGAGGGTCTCCTGCCAGGTTCGCGCGGCGCAGTAGAGCTCATTGATTCTGAACCGGCCGTCGGGGTCTGGCCGCACATCGATCCGGGCCAGCCGATCAGGCAGGTCACTCGAAGTTGTGACGTACACGTCACGCAAGCGCCCCCCGACGAAGGCGAGCATGTCGCCCGGGTCCGCGGTCCGCATGGCGAGGTCGGTGCCGGCGATGAGCTGCACCGGGCCGCGAAACCGCCAGCGTTGCGCGATGCGGTCGAAGAGCGATTCGGTGCGGGCCTGGTGCCCGAATACGCGCAGCAGGAGGAGCCGCTTCGGCGTGCCAGCGGAACGGACGGGAATCAGGCGAAGCGTTGCGAACGTGCCGACGCGGTAGGCCCCGAATGCGGCGAGGCCGATGCCAATCCCGGCCAACCCGTACGCCGTCACCAGGCTGACGGTAATCGTCTCGGCTGTCACGATCAGCCACCAGCAATCCACCACGAGTTGCACGTCGCTGAACTTCTTGCGCTCGTAGGAGGCCGCGAGGACCTTCAGGAGCGACCAGGCCAGCCACCCGGCTGGGAGTGCCAGGACCATGTAGAGGCTGTAGTACGCCACCTGATGGGAGGTCATCACCGCAAGATCGAGGAGCAGATCCCTCGAGGCCGGGGCGTTGAAGGCCGCCACAATGGCGTGCCGGAACACCAGAAGGCCGAGGCCGAAGCAGAGCGTCGAGGCAAGGGCGAGCGGCATCACTGCCCGAATTCTGCGCCATCCGCTGAGCAGGAGGAGGCTCAGCGGAAGGTAGGCGGTCAGGAGGATTCCGGCAGTCAGCCAGAACATATTCGTGAGCGGAGCACTGCTGAAGGACCAGCGATAGGCCTGGACCAGCAGGGTGAGGATGGCCAGCGCCGCCGACCCCGCGAGCAGATACGTGACAACGACCCCGAGGGCACCTCGCCGGTCGAGCAGAAGCAGCAGAATCAGCGTGGGCACGACGGGCCACGCGTTTATCCACCACGTACCGAAGATGGCGCTCAGCGGGGGGGATGGCATGCCGCTCAGCACGGCTGTGGTGATCACGGCTGAAAACAGCGCCGCTCCAACGCAGTAGCCCACGGCAATGCGGCGCCAGCCGGCTGGCCAGTCGCGCACCGAAGCCTTCGCCGCCGAATCGTCGTCCGCCCGAAACACCGCGACCTGGACCTCCGCGCCGGCTCCCTCTGCGTCGACTCCCTCCGCGTCGACTCCCTCTGCGCCGGTTCCCTCTGCGTCGGACCACTGGACGCCTGCCCGCAGGTCCGCCCCCCGCGCCGGGGTCTCCCCGTTCTCCGGACGCATGCGGCGCGAAACCGTACGGCGATACCAGTGCAGGGCAACCCAGGACAGGATCGCCGCATCGAGGATGGCGACGGCAAAGATATACAAGAGCTGCCCGTTCATCGTGCTGCCCACGCCTCAGCCTCCTTGTGGGTCGGGTGCGCCGGCAGTATATTGCCGTGGCGTCACCTCCGGATCGCCAATGGCATTCGATTCGTCGACCAGCCTCGCCGCTCGACTGAAGCGAGCCGCTGCCTTCATGGCTATCGTGTGGGCGGTCGCGGCCAGCTTCGTGGCCTTTGACATTCTCGCCCTGGCGGGATTCGACCGGATGCTGGAGACGAGCCTGATGCGCGGGCTGGCGCTTCCAGCCGCAGTACGCAACTCGACCACCTGTACGCAACCAGCGGCTGCGGTTGACCGCGCACTCGGCCATCAGGCGAACGACACGTCCGCGTCCATATGGCTGTTGGGTGTGACGGCCGGTATCCACGCCCGCAACTCCCCCTGGGCGGTGGCCGGATCCACAAGGGGTGACGGCGAGCGCTCAGCAGAGCGCCGCCCGGCCCATGACCGCTCAGCCCAGGCAGCCCGGGCCGTCGACGAATTGGCGACGCGCCTGCGGGTTCCCATTCCTGTCCCGGTCAGACCGCAGGGCTCCGTTGACCCGAATACCGCTTTCACGTTCTCGGTGGAGTCGGATCCGGATGGGACCGCTCGCGGGATTGCGGAGAAGTACACCGAGGCCGCGTGTCACCTGTACAAGGCGGGGGCTTACTGGGGCTATGCGATGGAGGTTCGCATGGCGCTGCCGGGGACGCTTTCGGGGTTCGGCAGCGAGATCGAGTACCACGCCCGCAGGGCGAACCTGCCCGAAGAGCTCTGGTCCCCGGCCCTCGCAGCGACGCCCTCGAACGCCAGAAGGGAAGATCTCGTGGAGGAAGCGAGGGGGCTGACAGAAGGGATTACGCAGCATCTGACCACCGGGCGCTGAGTGCTTCCCCTCAGACAGCTTCGTTTCGACTGCGCTGGTTCTGTTGTGGCAGGAGATCGTGAGCCAGGCGATACTCGTACGTCTGCTCCTTCCGGCACCGGTTGACGATCTTCGTCTCCTCGACCGGCGCGCCCATCGTCCAGTACACCTGGCCCGCTTCTTCGAAGTAGGTGATCGCCCGCCGATAAAAGCGTCCTTCGTACCCGTGCGCTCGGATGTGGACGACGAGGCTCACGAAGGACGCCTCGTCCACACGATCGCGCACGATGTACTCGTGCGGCCAGGTTGCCGCATAGGTCTTCGCGAATGTCCATCGCGCCGAGTCCACGAACGTGCGAAGTGCACTGGAGAAGGGCATGCCGTTGTTGCCGGCGGTGCGCGGACTCTTATGTCCTTTACTTGACCGGGGCCTTCCTCGTGGCCGTGCCGGACATGGTGTACGCACCCCCGGCAAAATCTATTCGAGCCGCAACCTTGCCGTCCTTCTCGGGCGTGAGCGAGACGGCGGCGTCGACAGGGTTCCCCTCGTAAGGGAACGTGTAGCTGAGCACCTTCTCCCCCTCCACCTTGACCGACAGGTCGAACGTCCCTGGTCCATCTGGCCCCTGCAACGCCAGCGTCCAGTCGCCAATGAAGCGCTGGACGTCGGCTGGCGCCACTTTGCCGCCCCCCTGCACCCCGGCGAGGCCGACGTGACCAGAGGCCACACCCGGAGCAAGCGCCAGCAGCAGTGCAAGAACGCCGCTCGAAAAGCTCATCGTTCTGATCATCTGAAAACCCTCGACGAAATTCATGGCGGGCCGGCGCCTCAGTGCGCCCCTCCGGGTGAATCTCCGAGGACGCCGGATCTCAACGCCAGCTCTCAGGTACGTGAGGGGAATCGTAACATCGCGTGCCCGAAAGCACCTCCGCAGCGAGGGGGTCCGGCTTCGGTAAGGTAGAGTGTTCGCGGAGTGATGATGTCTACAGACGACCGGTACCCGCCGGATGCCAGTTCCGCTCGCGTTGCCAGGGAGGCCCTGGCCTCGGCCGTGCGTGCCGACAACGTCGCGGAGGTCCGGAGCGTGCTCCACCAGTATCCAGCGCTGAAAGCCGGGCTCGATGATCCGATGCAGCCGGATCACGCGTTCGGCGCGACACCGCTGCTGGCCGCCGTGTACAACGGCAACCGGGAAATGGTGGACGTCCTGCTGCATGCGGGGGCGAGCATCGATGCACGCAGCCACTGGTGGGCGGGGGGCTTCGGCGTGCTGGATGCGGAGGGGGACCTCGCTCCGTTTCTGATCGAGCGCGGCGCCACGATCGACATCCACGCAGCCGCACGCCTGGGGATGCTCGAGAAGGTGACGGAACTGCTGTCCACTGGTCCCGAGCTGGTGCACGCCCGCGGCGGCGATGGACAGA
>JACCXG010000046.1 GCA_013697225.1 Acidobacteriota bacterium | reverse complement strand
GGCGCGCTGTGGGTCTTCCGGTAGGAGTAGCGAATGAAGGCCTTCTGCGCGTTGGAGAGCTGGTGATCGACCCGCCCGTCCAGGTTGTTCACGTTCAGCCCGGCCAGTCCGGTGGCAAAGTAGTTCTGCGCGCCCGTGACGGGATTGCCCGCCTGGTTCGGAAGCGGGAAGTACCTGAGGACCTGCAGCGCCACCGGATCCATCCGCTCGACGGGGATGACGTTGCCGGGGAACTGGTCGCGAATGAACCCGGCCCCCGAGGGATTCGGACGGGTCGTGAAAGGATCGAAAATCCGGATCATCTGTCCGTTCTGGGCGAACGTCTGCGAGAAGTCTCCCTGGCGCTGGGCCAGCGTAGGCACCGTCGTGGTGGTCTGCGAGTGCCGGCTCTCACGCAACCCCTCGAATGAGGCCATGAAGAACGTCCGGCTGCGCTGGATGGGGCCTCCTGCCACACCACCGAACTGGCTGCGCCGGAAGTCCCCCAGCGGCTGCCCCGCACGCTGGGCGAAGAAGTTGTTGGAATCGAACGCCGAGTCCCGGAAGAATTCGTACGCGCTTCCATGGAACTCGTTCGTGCCGGACTTGTAGACGACGTTCAGGACGCTGCCGAGGCTGCGGCCGTACTCCGCCGGGTAGTTCGCGCCGAGGACCTTGAATTCCTGGATGGCGTCAACGGACGGGAACACGGAGATGCCGGTGAACCCGTTGACGGTGGGGAAGGACGCCGTCACACCGTCGATCACCGTGTCCATCATGGTCGGGCGCGCCCCGTTCACGCTGTAGCTCATCGAGTTGTAGTTGTTGCCGATGGAGCCGGCGACGCCCGGTGTCAGGAAGATCAGGGAGTACACGTTGCGCGTGTTCAGCGGCAGCTCGAGGATCCGACGGTTGTCTACGAGCTTGCCCATCGTGCCGCCGTTGGTTTCGAGCAGCGGCGCGTCCGCCCGGACTTCGACCGCATCCGTCAGCTGCCCCACCTCCAGCGTGAAGTCGATCACGACGGTCGTGGCGATCTGCACCGTGGCCCCGGTGCGCACCGCACGCCGGAAGCCGTCGATGCCGGCCTCGACGCGGTACTCGCCCGGCGGCAGGGGGACCGACGTGTAGCGCCCTTCGACATCCGTCGTGGCGGACTCCCGTCTGTCGGTCTGTTCGTTGATGATGGTGATCGAGGCCCCGGGAATCACCGCGCCACTCGTGTCCTTGAGCGTGCCGATGATGGTTCCGGTGAACGATTGAGCGAGGGCGATGGACGGGCAGACGACGAGGGAGAGAGACAGGCAGAGCAGTCTTGACATCATGCGCATGGATCCTCCGGAGGGGCGAATTATACGCCCGTCCGACGACCCTGCGGCCTGGGAATACGGCTGGGATGCCGGCGGCTGAGCTACAAAAACTAACGTCCCGCTTCGTCCGACTCGTCGGTGCGGAACGTCGATGCAGGAAGCCCCACGTCGTTGACCAGGTTGGCGTCGGGATCCGGGTCCCAGGCATACCGGACCGACTGCGGGTTCGGCACCTCGGGGCTAGAGACCCGGACACTGCCTCCCTCAATCCGTGCGGTTGCCGCCACATATTTTCCGTCGGCCCCGGCAATCTGGAAGCCCTTCACCGGTCCATCGCCCCGCGTTTTCAGCCCCGGCCCGGCGTTGTCGAACCAGACCCGGATGGCGTCCCCTTCCCGGGTGAACTGGCGATACAGGGGGCTCATGCCGCGATTCTGCGCCAGCATGGCAAGCCGCCGGCCGACGTCCCGCTTGTTCGTGGGATGAATGTCGGTCGGGTTGCCGATGTCGTTGATGACCGCGACCCCGGTGTGGCGGAGCGCGGTGGCCTTCACCTGCCCTTCCTGCACGCGCATCCAGTGCCCGTTCTTCGAGGCGTTGCCGTAGTTCGCCAGCTGGACCCAGTAGAAGGGGAAGTCCCCCTGGCCGAAGGCGCGGCGCCAGTCGTGCACCAGGGTCATGAGCGCGTCGCCGTAGATGTGGCCCTGCGCGCGGCCGGCTTCCGTTTCCCCCTGGTACCACAGCGCCCCCTTGATCGTGTACTTCACGATCGGCGCAATCATCGCGTTGTAGAGGGTTGTGGGCTCGTGCTGGTGCCCCGGGCCAAGCGGCGGCGCCGGCCGGGGGCCTTGAGAGCCGCCCGCTTCCCACTTCTTCAGCGCCAGCTCATGACGAGCCTGGTTCACGGGGTACTGGCGGATGGCGTTCTCCCAGAAGCTCAGGAACGGTTCCAGCCGGGAGTTGCCGACGAGTGACGGGCCGCTGATCCACGACGCAATCGGGGTGCCTCCCCATGACGAGTGGATGAGCCCCATCGGCGTCTTCAGGTCTTCGTGCATCTGTCGCCCGAAGTAGTACAGCACCGCCGAGAACTCCCTCACCGACTCCGGCGAGCAGACCATCCACCTGGCGTCCACGTCGTCCACGGGAACGGCGGACGTCTTCCGCGGGACGTAGAACAAGCGGATCTGCGGGCATTTTGCCGAGGCGATCTCCGCCTCCGCGTTGTCGGACTGACGGACCGCCCACTGCATGTTGGACTGCCCGGAGCCAATCCAGACGTCGCCAACCAGGACGTCAGCGATGGTGAGGGTGTTCGTGCCCCGGATCGTCATCTCGGCTGCCGGCCCGGGGGTCAGCGGATTGAGCCACACTTCCCAGCGGCCGACCGCATCGGTGACCGTCTGCGCCGTCTGGCCGCGGAAGGCCACGCTGACCGCTTCCCCCGGATCCGCCTTGCCGAAGATCCGCACCGGCATGTCGCGTTGCAGCAGCATGTGGTCGCCGATGATGCC
>JACCXG010000037.1 GCA_013697225.1 Acidobacteriota bacterium | reverse complement strand
CACAGGTGTTCTTCGCCTGGACCTTCGGTGCGATAGGCATTCTGATCGCCGTGCCGCTGATCGCCGCAGTCCAGGTTGCCGTACAGATGTGGTACGTCGAGGATCTCCTCTCGGACGACCTGAAGATCGTGGCCGAACGTGAGGGGCGCCGGGAGCTCGAAGAGGACCATATCTTCGGGTAGGCCGGGCCGGGGGGCCGCCGCCGCAGGTGCAGGCCTGCAGCCAGTGCCGTCGCATACACTCTTCCGAATGCGGATCCTCGTGCATGCCGTCGGAGTGTTGCTGCTGCTGCCGCGTGCGGCCCGGGCGGAGGATGGACGCGCGGCCTGGCTGCGCTATGCCCCGCTGGTATTTCGACGTGAATACCGGCGCGTCGCGGTTCACCGTCAGGCTGGGTGACATGGTGCTTGCCGAGTGGACCGCCGACGACTGGTTTCCCACCCGCCGTCTGGACGGCTCCTCGTCGAACCGCCGCGTCATTCCAAACGTGTCGCTGCGTCGCGACGATGTGATCCATGTCGTTGGAGTGCCGGAGGGAGGGGAGACCGCCGCGCTGGACTACGTGGAGCTGACGAAGCGGTGAGGCCCGTCCCGCTCAGAACAACCCGAGCCTCGATGCCGCGTAGTAGAGCGCGAACGCCAGCATCACCGCCGTGGCGACCCACAACAGGATCGTCGTGGGGAGCGACGGGCGGATCTCGGGTGGCAGGTGCACGTGCCGCAGGTACATGACGGAAAGTCCGATCAGCGGCAACAGCGCCGTCTGCGCGAGTCCCCCCATCACCACCATCTTCACCGGGGATTCGATGAACCAGTAGAAGACTGCCGGAACGACAGAGAGCAGGACGACGAAGATGCTGCGCCAGCGGAGGCGGCTGCGTGCGTCGTGCCGCTCAAAGCCGCCGCCGATCCGGACCGCATCCGCAAACAGCCGCGAGTGCGCGGCCGTGGACGCGAAGATCGTTCCGTAGAGTGTCACCACCGCGCCCAGGTAGAACAGCCACAGCGCCCAGGCGCCCAGCGTCTGCGTGTAGATCTGCGAGAGCACGACAATCGTGTCCCCCTCGGCCGGTATGACCCCCATCCGGTTGAGCACACCGGCGCCGAGCAGATAGAAGGCCACCGTAGCCATCGTGTAGATCACGAGGGAACAGGCGATGTCGAGGTGCATCACCCGGATCCAGCCACGGGCTCGTGTGACCCACTCCTCGGAGTGCTCCCGCGGCCCGACGAACCGTGCGTATCCTTTCTCCACGCACCAGTACGGGTACATCACCAGCTCGGTCGCGCCCACCCCCGTCATGCCGAAGACCGCGATGGCCGTGGCGAGGCCCGCCGCCGGGAGGGTGAAGCTGAGGCCCGTGGCAATGTCGGCCGTGGACATCGCTTCCGGCCGCCGCAGCAGTACGGCCGCGGCACAGACGGTGAGCACGGTGAAGATGCCCACCTTCACGAGGGCAAAGCGCTCCACGCGTTCGTAGCCCCCGCCAAGGAGCACGCCGATGGTAATCGCCAGGCAGACCGCCACCCAGGCGTTCACCGGCACGGCCGGGATCAGGAGGTTCAGCACCTGCCCGACGCCGCCGTACATCCCGCCGACCTGCAGGAGGGAGAGGGTGACCGTTGCCCCCCAGATCCAGACCATCCAGCTCACGCCCAGCCGCGGACCCGGGACCCGGTTGAACCCTTCGAGGCCTGTGTGCCCCGTCGCAATCGTGTATCGTCCGAGCTCCCCCTGGACCACCGGCTTGATCGCGCAGCTCACGAGGATGATCCAGAGCGCCGCGAACCCCACCTGCGCGCCCAGTGTGGTCGTGGCGATCAGCTCGCCCGATCCGACAATCGAGGCGGCGAGGACCATGCCCGGCCCGACGCGCCGCAGTGCCGCCCCGAATGAGACTGGAGGTGCCTCGACCGCGTCCGGAGAGAGCACATACGGATCGGGAGGCACCGCCGACGGGGGAGGAATGCGGGTTGTGACGGACATCGGGAGCGACACGATAGCACGGGTTGGCCGAAGGGGCGGGGAGGGGGGAAGATAGGAAAGGGATAAGGGAAAAGGGAAAAGGGAAAAGGGAAAAGAAGAGGCGGAGGGATTACATGAGAGTGATCGCGCTGACGAGTGTTGCCGCCCTGCTGGTGCTCGGCACCGTGGCTTCGGGAGACAGAGCGGACCAGGCGGCTGCGGACGCCAGGTTCGTTCCGCTGTTCAACGGGAAGGACTTCACCGGGTGGAAGGTGCCGGTCGGCGACAACGGGCACTGGAAGATCGTGGACGGGGTCATCGACTACGACGCGGCAAGCGAAGCGAAGGAGGACAAGAACCTGTGGACCGAGAAGTCCTTCGGCGACTTCATCCTCCGGCTCGACTGGCGCATCAAGGAAGTGCCTTACGTCAACCCGAACGTGTTCATCGTGATGCCGGACGG
>JACCXG010000029.1 GCA_013697225.1 Acidobacteriota bacterium | reverse complement strand
ATGTCGGCTTCCATCGGTGCGGGATCGACCCGGATGCGGCCGGGGCCGCGGAATTCGTCGCACGCGTCGCCGACCTGCCCGGGATCAGATTCAGAGGGCTGCTCAGTCATGCCGGCCACGCCTACGGCGCGACATCGGAAGAGCAGATCGCGCAGATCGCGGGAGACGAGGCCCGCATCCTCACCACCTTGCGAGACCGGCTCCTCGATCGGGGAGTGCCTGTTGCCGAGATCAGCGTCGGCTCGACTCCGACCGCACGCTTCAGCATGGGAATGCCGGGCATCACCGAGCTTCGGCCGGGGAACTACGTGTATTTCGACCGGATGCAGGTCGCCCTCGGATCGGCGAGATGGGACGACTGCGCGCTTACCGTGCTCGCACGCGTCGTGAGCCGGCCGGCGCCCGACCGTCTGATCCTCGACTCCGGCAGCAAGACCCTGACGACCGACCAGGTGCACGGTGCCGGCGGCGCGGGTTATGGCACGGTACTCGAGTCGCTCCACTCGGACGTCCCGGACGAGCGCCTTTCAATCGAGCGCCTGTCAGAGGAACATGCGACGGTCCGTATCACCGGCGAGTGCGCCCTTGCTCCGGGCGACCTCGTACGCATCGTGCCCAATCACTCCTGCGTCGTCTCCAACCTGATGGACGAAGTGTGGGTCGTGGAGGGGGAGGAGGCCAGGGACAGGCTGCGGATTACGGCTCGCGGGCGCATCGCGTAGTAGAATCGCCGCGTGCCCAAAGACCTCCCTGGTGAAGCGCTCGGCCTCGTCGAAACCCGTGGGCTGATCGGCATGATCGAAGCAGCCGACGCGATGCTCAAGACGGCCAACGTTGTCTTCGTCGGGTGGCAGAAGGTCGATGCGGGCCTGGTCACGGCTATCGTCCGGGGTGACGTCGCCAACGTGAAGGCCGCGACCGACGCCGGCGCAGCGGCGGCACGCCGCGTGGGCGAACTGGTAGGCGTCCACGTGATCGCGCGGCCCGCCGACGGGCTGGACACCATCTTTCCCATCGGCTGAGCCCCTCGCCGAGCCTCAGGCCATCGCGAGAGCGGTCGCCCCCTCCGCTCCCGCGAAGTCCTTTTCCGTCAGCCCTCCTGCACTGTGCGTGCTGTACCTGAGGGTGACCCGCTTGTACGCAATCTCGATTTCCGGGTGGTGATCGGCGGCTTCGGCAGTGAAGCCGAGCCGGACGACAAAGGCAACTGCCTCTGGAAAACCGCTGAATACGAACTGCCGCCTTATGGCTTCTCCAGCCAGCTCCCAGCCGGGCAGGCTGGAAAGGCGCGCGTTCACCTCATCCGGTAGCAGTCTGGTCATGCGGGGAGTTTACCCCCGCCGTGGCCCCTTTGCCCTTGTAAGTACCTGCTGCAGAAGAAGTAAACGGATCGCGGAACCAACACAGCGTTTGTCCGTCTAACGATGTTATAGTTGTGAACACCGTTCACTCTATAAGCCAATCTGGAAAGCGGGGACCCTTGGGAGTCAAAGAACGACAGGAACGCGAACGCGAGGCGGTTGCCAGATCCATCCTGGATGCAGCCCGCGATCTGTTCGTCGCCGAGGGTTATCAGCACGTGTCGATCCGCAAGATTGCGGATCGCATTGAATACAGCCCGGCCGCGATTTACAGCTATTTCCCGAGCAAGGACGACATCTTTTTCGCCCTCGCGGAGGAAGGGTTTCGCCTGCTCGTCGAGAGCGCGCAGGCCGCCCCGGACGACGATACCGATCTCCTCACCGCGATCCGCCGTCCGTTCCTGTCGTTGTACCGGTTCAGCCGCACCCATCCTGAGTACTTCGCGCTGATGTTCGTGGATCGCTCGGTGCCGCGAATCATCCGCGACTGGGAGCGGTTCGACTTCGTCCGGGACATGAAGCTGCGCATTTCCCAGATCATCCAGAAGGCCATCGCAGCCGGGATCTTCCCTCCGGAAACGGATCCCCATGCCGTCTTCGGCATCCTGAGCGGTGCGGTGGTCGGCCCCGGTGTCATGCAGCTGTGCAGCAGGCTCGCCCCCGGCGATGATGCGGATGCGCTCGCGCGCGACACGCTGGAAGCCGCACTGACGGGGCTGCGCGCCGGGTTTCCCATCACATTCCGTCCTTCGCAATGCGAAGACACGTCAGCGGGGCAATGAGGTCGTCACACATGCGTCGTCATCATTTCTTTCTCTCAGCTGGTGCCCTGGTCGTCGCGGGAGCGCTGACCTCGGGGTGCTCATCAGGAACTCCTGCCGAGGCTGCGGCGCCGGCAGCAACCGCCGAACCCCTGGCTCTGGCGCTCTCGACCGTAGAGAGCCGTGGGCTCGATCGGCAGCTCCGCGTGACCGGATCGCTGATGGCCGGTGAGCAGGCGGATGTCAGCGCCGAAGTGGCCGGGCGCGTGACCGGCACCCCTGTGGAACGTGGGACGCAGGTGGCCACCGGCGCGCTGCTGGTCAGGATCTCTGAAGCTGAAACCTCCGCTCAGCTGCTGGAGGCGGAGGCGAACGCAGGACAGATCGAGGCGCGGCTCGGGCTCGAACCGGGGCAAGGCTTCGATCCGCGCCGTGTGCCGGAGGTGATGAACGCCCAGTCCGCACTCGATCTCGCCGAGGCGGAGTTCTCGCGGATACGGACCCTGCTCGAGGACCGTGTCGTCTCGCAGAGTGAGTACGACCAGCGCCGCACACAGGTCGAAGCGGCGCGCCAGGGGCACAAGGTGGCGCGGAACGGCGCGGAACAGTCCTACCGGTCGCTGCAGGCCGCACGCGCGCGGGTCGAACTGGCACGGAAGGCCGTCTCCGACACCGCCGTCCGCGCACCGTTCAATGGGCTCGTTGCGGAGCGCGCTGTGAGCGTGGGTGACTACGTGACCAAGGGCACCCGTGTGGCGACGGTAGTCAGCATCAGTCCCATCCGGGTGCAACTGACAGTGCCGGAAGGGGCGATTGCGCAAATCAGAGCCGGGCAGGCAGTTCGCCTCAGCGTGGATGCATATCCCGGCGAAACCTTCAACGCGACGGTGCGGTTCGTCTCCCCCTCTCTTCGGGTCGACCAGCGCGCGCTCACGGTGGAGGCCGTCGCGGAGAACGCCGATGGCCGGCTGAAGCCGGGGCTGTTCGCTACAGCCGCGATCCAGCAGGAAGCGCCGACGCCCGCCCTCACCGTGCCGGACACTGCGGTCGAAACGATCGCGGGAACGAGCCGTGTGTATGTGGTGGCAAACGGCCGGGCGGATGAGCGGATCGTCACCGTCGGCGAGAAGGGCCCAGCGTTCGTCGAGATCACCAGCGGGGTATCGGAGCGGGAACAGGTCGTCTCCGAGCCGCGCGGGCGAGTGGTCGACGGCATGCCGATCGCTCCTCAATAGGTTCGATCGGCAACAGTTCAGGACTTCAGCTTCAAGGTTCAGATCATGCAGTGGCTTGCCTCCATTTCCGTCAAGCGGCCCGTCTTCGCGACGGTTCTCATCCTCTCGCTCACCGTCATTGGCGCCGTATCGTTCGGGCGGCTCGGCGTTGACCGTTTCCCCAAGGTCGACTTCCCCACCGTTATCGTCACGACCCGGCTGCCCGGAGCGGCACCGGAGGAGATCGAAACCGAGATCACCGACAAGATCGAGGAAGCCGTCAACACGATCAGCGGGATCGACGAGCTGCGATCCATGTCGTCCGAGGGGGTCTCGCAGGTCGTCATCGCCTTCCTCCTCGAGAAGGACGCCGACATCGCCGCACAGGAAGTGCGTGACCGGGTCAATCGCGTGCTGCCGGCCCTCCCGCGCACAATCGACCAGCCGACGGTCGAGAAGTTCGACCCCGACTCCGCTCCGGTGCTGACGCTTGCCGTCTCGGCGAAGAAGCCGGTTCGCGACATCACCGAGTACGCCGACAAATCGCTCCGCCGACAGCTCGAGAACGTGGCCGGCGTGGGCCAGGTCACCGTGACCGGAGGGCGCCTGCGGCAGGTGAACCTCTGGCTGGACCCGGCCCGCCTCCAGGCCTACAACCTCACCGTGACCGATGTCTCACGTGCCCTGCAGGCGCAGAATGCCGAGATTCCGGGCGGCCGCATAGAGCAGGGGGGCACAGCGCTGACGCTTCGCACACGCGGGCGTATCCAGACAATCGAAGGATTCGGGGAGGTCGTCGTCCGGCAGACGGAAGGGCATCCGGTTCTCCTGCGCGATGTCGCCCGGATCGAAGACGGGATGGCGCAGGCCGACACCAGCGCCAATATCAACGGCGAGCCCACCGTGCTCATGAACGTCCGCCGGCAGTCGGGAACCAATACCGCGCAGGTCGTCGATGCCGTCAAGGAACGTCTCGCTGACATCGGACCGACGATTCCGGCCGGTTACGACGTTCGCGTGGTGCGGGACATGTCGGAGTTCATCCGCGCGTCCATCCGCACGGTGGAAGAGCACCTGATCGTCGGATCGATCCTGGCGGCGCTTGTCGTGCTGGTGTTCCTCTGGAACTGGCGCTCGACCCTCATTGCCGCCATCGCCATCCCCACATCGATCATCGCCACGTTCGGCCTCATCTGGTATCAGGGCTTCACCCTGAACTCGATGACGATGCTTGCGCTGACACTCGCCGTGGGAATCGTGATCGACGACGCGATTGTCGTGCTGGAGAACATCTACCGCTTCGTGGAGGAGAAGGGGATGCCCCCCGCCGAGGCTGCCGTCGAGGCGACTCGTGAGATCGGCCTGGCCGTGCTCGCCACGACGCTCTCGCTCGTGGCCATCTTCATCCCTGTTGGCTTCATGGGGGGGATCGTCGGCCGGTTCATGACGAGCTTCGGGTTCACCATGTCCTTCGCAATCCTCGTATCGATGCTCGTGAGCTTCACGCTGACGCCGATGCTGGCGGCGCGCTGGATCAAGATGTCGCCACGGCGGACGGATGCCGATGGGAACACGGTCGCGGGAGCGCACTCGAAGGATTCCCGCTTCTTCAGGCCGCTGGACACCGGTTATGCCGCTCTGCTCCGGTGGTCGCTGGCGCACCGCTCGGTTGTGACCGGGGTTGCCGCCGCGGTTCTCTTGAGCAGCATTCCGCTCTTCGTTCTCGCGAACAAGAACTTCCTGCCGAACGACGACCAGTCGGAGTTCGAGGTGAGCCTGCGCGCACCGGAAGGGACGTCGCTCGAAGCCACGGAGATTCTGGCCAACCGTGTGGCCACGCGCATCCGGCAGCTCCCCGAAGTGGAGTTCACGCTCACGTCGGTGGCGGGGGACCCTGCACGGACACAGAACCTGGCGACGGTGTACGCGCGAATGAGACCCGTGGAGGCGAGGAAGCGGGACCAGTTCGAGGTGATGAACCACGTGAGGAAGGAAATCCTTCCGCAGGTGGTGTCCGCAGACCTGCGCACGCTCGTCCAGCCGGTGGCCACGTTCGGTGGCGGCGGAAACCAGAACGCGGAGATTCAGCTCACGATCAATGGTCCGGACCTGAAGCGGCTGGAAGAGTACGCAACGGCAGTTGCAGACGTTGCGAAGAGTCAGCCGGGAGTGGTCGACGTGGACACCTCGATGAACGTGGGGAAACCGGAGCTGTCGGTTCAGCTGGACCGCGCGAAGGCGGCCGACCTGGGGGTGCAGATTTCCGACGCGGCCGAAGCATTGCGGCTGCTCGTCGGAGGGGACCAGGTCACCACGTACAACGAGGGAGGGGAGCAGTACGAGGTGCACGTTCGCGCCGCCGCGGACCATCGCGGGACCGCGGCTGCAATCGGAGCGCTCACGGTGCCCTCGGGCAAGGTGGGCAGCGTGCCTCTCGAGAACGTGGCGCAGTTCGCACCGGGCACATCGGCGTCCGAGATCAACCGCCTGAACAGGCAGCGGCAGGTCACCGTCTACGCAGGGCTGCTGCCTGGCGTCTCCCAGACGGGGCCCATGGAGCTGATGGCGAGCACCGCCGCCGGGCTCAACATGGGACCCGGCTACAGCTCACGCTTTGCCGGCCGCTCGCGCGAGCTCGGACGCGCGGCGCAGAACTTCATGGTTGCGTTCGGGCTGTCGCTGGTGTTCATGTATCTGATCCTGGCGGCTCAGTTCGAGTCCTGGCTGCATCCGATTACGATCCTGCTGTCACTCCCGCTGACGCTGCCGTTCGCGCTCCTGACGATCATCGTCACGGGGCAATCGCTGAACATCTACTCTGCCCTCGGGCTGCTGGTCCTGTTCGGCGTCGTCAAGAAGAATTCGATTCTGCAGATCGATCATGCGAACCAGCTCCGCGAGCGAGGCATGGAGCGCGATGCGGCAATTCTGCAGGCAAGCCGCGACCGTCTGAGACCAATACTGATGACCACATTCGCATTCGTCGCCGGCATGATTCCCCTGGTGCTCTCCAGCGGTGTCGGCTCCGCAACGAACCGCGCCATCGGCTTCGTCATCATCGGCGGGCAGTCGCTCGTCCTGGTGCTCACCCTGGTGGCCACCCCCGTGGCGTACTCGCTCTTCGATGATGCGGCCAGACTGCGGCTCTGGCGGTGGCGGCGCGCCGTGCGCCCTGCGGCAGCGACCGCGGCGCTGCTGGCCACGCTGCTGATCCCCGCGCAGGCACTCGCGCAGCAGGTCACGACAACCCTCCCGCAGGTAACGCAGGAAGCCCCGGCAGGGGAAGTGCTGAGGCTGACGCGTGACGAGGCCGTAAGGCTGGCGCTCGAGAACAACCCCGACATCGCAGTCACCAGGCTGGAGCCCGCCGCCAACGACGCACGGGTATCGGCGGCACAGGCGGCATTCCTGCCGACCTTCTCCTCGTCGCTGCTGCGGAACAGCAACCAGACGCCGCCAGCCAACCTGTTCTCGGGTGAAGCCGGCATCCAGACCGACTACTGGTCCGGTGAAGCCGGCCTGGCGCAGAGGCTGCCATGGGGCGGGGCATCGTACGACGTGTCGTTCAGTTCACAGCGTCTGACGACCGACAATCCGTTCACGAGCTTCACTCCCTCGGTCGGATCGTCACTGCTGGCCGTGTTCTCGCAGCCGCTGCTGCGCGATTTCCGGACGGATCCGGCGAGAGCGCAGGTGGAGGTCGCGCGGCGCAATCGCAGCATTGCCGACATCCAGGTTCAGGAGCGGCTCGCCCAGGTGAGTGCCGACGCCGAGGCCGCCTACTGGGCCCTCGTGGCGGCGCTGGCAGCGGTGGAGGTGCAGCAACAGTCGCTCGATCTCGCGCTGGAGCTCGAACGGACCAACCGCGCACGTGTGGACGTCGGCCAGTCGCCCCCGCTCGATCTGGTGGCAGCGCAGGCGGAGGTGGCGCAGCGGCGGGAGAATCTAATCGTGGCGCGCACGACGGCCCTGCAGGCGGAAGATGCGTTGCGGGTGCTCGCGATCGACCCGAATCGGGACGATTACTGGTCCGTCCGGATCGACCCGGCAGAGCGCCAGCCGGGGGTCACAGGCGGCCCGGACGTGGACGCCGCGGTGCGACGGGCACTGGAGGAGCGGTCCGATATCGCGCAGGCCCGGCGGCAGATTGAGAACAGCGATACATTCGTGGCGCTCGCCAGGAACCAGGCGCTCCCGGATCTGCGCGCGCAGGCAACCTACCTGTCTGCCGGGCAGGGAGGCTCCCGCCTGCTACGCACCGACGGGTTCCCGGGCACGGTGACGGGCGTACAGGCCACGTCGTTCGGGTCCGTCCTCAATCAGGTGCTCGGGGCGGACTACCCCACGTGGACCGTTGGCCTGACGCTATCGTATCCAATCGGCCGAACCGCAGACCAGGCGAACCTGGCGCGTGCGCAGATCGAGCGGGACCAGGCCGCCGCGCGGGTGCGCAGCCTGGAGCTGTCGGTCGTGCGGGAGGTGCGGGACGCGTCGTTGCGGCTGGAGCAGAACCGTCAGCGGATCGAGACCGCCCGACTTGGCCGCGAGCTCGCGGAGCAGCGGCTCGACGCAGAGCAGAAGCGGTTCGAGGTCGGGATGTCCACGAGCTTCCTCGTGATCCAGGCGCAGCGCGACCTGGCCGTCGCGCGCGACAACGAACAGCGCTCGTACCTCGATTACCAGCTGGCAGCCGTCGGGTTCGAACGCGTGCAGAGCGTCGGTCGCCCGGCTGCGCAGTCCCCCGCCGGTCCCTGAGCGTTCGCGTCAGGGGCAGTTGAACGGTCCTCGTCACCGCCCCGGCCGCAGTGCGGCAAGCGCCGGATCCTCGTGCCCGTCGATGATCAGGTCCGCGATCAGGCTTGCCGTAAGAGGTGCGAGCAGAACGCCATTCCTGTAGTGACCGGTGGCATAGATCACCCGGTCGGAGAGCGTCGAGGCGCCGATGAAGGGGAGTCCGTCCGGCGTGGCCGGACGGAGCCCCACACGAGCTTCGATGAAGGTGGCGCGCCAGGTCTCTGGCAGGAGCTCGCACGCGGCATCGAGCAGATCCCTTACGCCAGCCGCTGTGGTCCGTTCGTCGAACCCGACGTCTTCCACTGTTGCCCCGACAAGGACGGTGCGGTCCTGCCAGGGCACCACGTAGCAGTCGGGCCCCCAGACAATATGACTGAGCGGAGTTCCGCGCCAGTGCAGCCTCAGCAGCTGCCCCCTCACGGGACGAACGCTCGCCGCGGCGGGGTCGTTCACCTCGAGGAACCCGGCCCAGCTCCCGGCAGCAATGACCGCCCGGCCGGCCGACCACGAGGTCCCGTCGTCGGTAGTGATCGTGACCCCGGCACCGTCGACGCGTACTCCGGTGACCCGGTGCGCCGCCTCTATCTGGACCCCGTGGCGAAGTGCAGACCAGGCGAGAGCGTCCATGAGGGGGGGCACCGCGACATAGCCGTGACCTGGGGCAAGGACCGCCCCCTCGATTGACGTGGCGAGCGCCGCTTCGCGACTGCGCGCCTCACCCCGATCGAGCCACTGTAGAAGCGGTTCCCCTTCAGCCATCCCGCGAAGGCGCTCGGCCGAGGCGGCATCGGTTGCTACTTCGAGCGTGCCACAGCGCCGGTACTCCACCATGAGCTCGGAGTCCTCGGAGACTGTCCGGAGAAATTCGTCGTACATCGCCAGCGACCGCAACCCAAGCTCGAACAGCGTCCCGCGCGCGTGCCCCTCGATGTAGGGCGCCAGCATCCCGGCCGATGCCTGTGTCGCGCCGGCACCCACCGTCCGCGCCTCGAACATCCGCACGGCCGCCCCGCGCCTCGCAAGCTCGCGCGAGACCGCACACCCGATGATCCCCGCTCCGATGACGACGACATCCTCTCGACGACTCATCCTTCGATGATAGGGCGGAGTGCCCACTGCACGTTATGCAGGGGCCAAACCGCGCATTTGTGCACCGGATGAGAAGCCATGGCAGCACGCTTGCTATTCGTTGGCTGCATGTTGTCCTCCTTTCGCGTGCCTCTGAGCTGGTCGGAACTCCTGAAGCGCACCTTCAACGAGACGCTTGCGGACGACGTGTTCAACCTTGCGGCTCAACAGGCCTACTACTTCTTTTTCGCGCTGTTCCCTGCCCTTTTGGCACTCATCTCCATTGCGAGCTTCTTCCCGGTCGAGAACCTGGTGGACAACATCGCCGGGATGCTCGGGCAGGTGGCACCACGGGATGTCGTTCAGATCGTGGTGGATCAGATCAGGAAGATCTCCGAGGGGAATGCCGGGGGGGTCCTGACAATCGCCTTCCTCTTCACGCTGTGGAGCTCCTCCAGCGCCGTTGTGGCGGTGTGCAGCACGCTGAACGCCGCCTACGACCTCACCGAGTCGCGCCCGTGGTGGAAGGTGCGGCTGACGGCAATCGGCCTCACGGTGGCCCTGGCGGTGTTCATCCTGATTTCCATGACGCTGATTTTCGCGGGCCCGGCACTCGCCGAAAGCATTGCCGCCCAGATGGGGCTCGGCGCTGCCTTCGAGTGGACCTGGAAGATTCTGCAGTGGCCGCTGATCTTCCTGCTCATCGCGACAGCGGTCGCAATGGTCTATTACTTTGCGCCGGACGCCGACCAGAGCTGGGTATGGCTCACGCCCGGTTCGATCCTGGCGACGGTGCTGTGGTTCCTGAGCTCGCTGGGCTTCCGCTTCTATCTGACGAATTTTGCGAACTACAACGAGACCTACGGAGCCATTGGCGGCGTGATGGTCCTGCTGCTCTGGTTCTACGTTTCCGGCGTTGCGTTGCTGATAGGCGCAGAGCTGAATGCCGAGATCGAGCATGCGTCGCCGTACGGAAAGGACGTGGGGGAACGGGTGCCGGGAGAGAAGAAGAAGATCGGTCCAGCGGCGCAGGCCGAGTACGA
>JACCXG010000022.1 GCA_013697225.1 Acidobacteriota bacterium | reverse complement strand
TTCGAGGGGCCGGTCGTCCTCGGCGTACGGAAGGAAGTGCTCGGCGCCGCCATCTTCGGCCTTGCGTCGTTGACCGACTGGCTCGACGGGTATCTGGCCCGCCGCCGCAAGCAGGTCACCGCGCTCGGCCAGCTGATGGATCCGCTTGCCGACAAGCTGCTGATCACCGCGGCGCTGGTCTCGCTGGTCCAGATGAACCTCGCGCCAGCGTGGATGGTGGCCGTGGTGCTCGGGCGGGAGCTGGCCGTGACGGTCCTCCGCAGCCTCGCGCATTCGCGGGGGGTTGCCATGTCCGCCTCCCCGCTGGGCAAGTTCAAGATGGTGTCGCAGGTGGTCGCCATCCTGCTGCTGATCCTGGCAAGCGAGGACCGGCCGCTTTTCCTGACGCTCGGACGCCTGGCGCTCTGGGTGGCGGTGTTTGCCGCGGTGGCCTCGGGGGTGGACTACTATCGTCGCTTCAATCACGTCCTGGGAGGGCGCGAGCCAATCGCTCCCGCTGATGCCCCGGCGTCATCACGAGTGGCTTCCGAGCGGATCAGGGAAGCTCACCACGTCGACTGAGGTCGCGACCGTTCAGGCGCCGCCGATCTGCTTTGCCATGTCGGCGCGAATGCCCTGGGCGCGCAGCCGCGCGCGCTCGAGGAACTCGCTCTGCTCGAACTCCTCGATGAGCCGCTCGAAGTGGGGCAGCGCCTCGGCGGGCCTGCCGATCCGGTCGTACGAATCGGCGAGATAGAACAGGGCCGCGTCGCGCCGGCTGAACTCACGGTCTTTCTCGAGCAGCGTTCGCAGCCGTTCGATGGCCCCCGGATACCATTTCGTGCGGTGATACTGCACGCCGACGCCAAGCTCGTGTTCCCCCAGCCTGTCGCGCGCCTCCCGGAGACGTTCGCGCGCCTCCCCCAGCAACTCGCTCCGCGGATAACGCTCGATGAGATGCGTGAGCTCACGGATGGCGTCGATGGTCTCTGTCTGGTCGCGCATGGGGCTGCGCATCTGGTAGAAGCTCGCCATTGCCAGCTTGAACTGTGCGTAGTCGGCGCGGCGATGGGTCGGGTAGAAGGAGAGGAATTCCCGGAACTCGTTGATGCCCAGGATATACGCCTCTGTCGTGCCTTCACCGAGGTACGTGTCGCCAATCCCGAGCTTTGCATCACCGCGATAGGGGCTCTGCGGGTAGCTGTCGACAAGCTGCCTGAAGTACTCGCGTGCGGTAAACCAGTCGCGCTCGTTCAGTTCCTCTGTCCCGCGCTCGAACAGGAAACGGTCGGGATCCGGCAGCCCTTGAGGGGGCCGGACCGGCCCTGTGGCACAGGCGGAAAAGGCGAGCAGTACGGCGGCAGGCAGCAGCCGGCCCAGGAGGAAACGAATGCGCCCATGGCCCGTCGGCAGCCCTGTCTCACTACTCATGCGCGCGCGGTGGTCTTTGCAATCCATCGATACTCCGATTCCAGTCCCTGTTCGAGCGTGACGGCCGGCGCGAATCCCAGGTCCGCGCGCGCCAGCGTCGTATCCGCATACGTGTCGCGCATATCCCCCTTCTGCGCCGGCTCCCGGCGGATCTCGAGCGGCCGGCCGACGAGACGCTCCACGATGGCAAGCACCTGGTTGACCGTCACACGCGAGCCCCCGCCGATGTTGTAGGCGCGGCCCGGCACACCTGTGTCGCCGGCCGCCATCGTGCCGGCAACGGCATCGGTCACGTACGTGAAATCTCTCGTCTGCTCACCGTCGCCGTAGAGCACGATGGGCTTCCCTTCCAGTGATGCGCGAAAAAATTTGTGGAAGGCCATATCCGGCCGCTGCCTCGGACCGTACACCGTGAAGTACCGGACCGAGGTTGCCGGCACGCCGTGATTCACGCTGTAGAGGTAGCACAACTGCTCCGCTGCCAGCTTCGTCACACCGTACGGCGAGACGGGCTGGGGCAGGGCATCCTCCCGCATGGGAATGGCCACGTTATCCCCGTAGAGCGAGGAGCTCGAGGCATAGACGAAGCGGTGGAGCGGACGTCCGACGCAGGCCTCCAGCAGCCCCTGCGAGGCGTCGACGTTGTTGTCGGTGTAAATCCTGAAATCCTGTCCCCAGCTCTTGCGGACCCCCGCCTGGGCGGCCAGATGGAAGACGTGTGAGACACCGTCGAGCACGGAAGGGAGGTCCGCCTCCTGGAGCCGAGCTTCGAGGAACGTGAACCCGGGGCGGTGCCGGTTCACGTCCAGGTTCTCCTCCTTCACGCGGCGCGGGTAGTAGTCGGTGAAGCAGTCGAGCCCTATCACCTCGGCGCCACGATCGAGCAGCGCGGACGTGAGGTGCGACGCGATGAACCCGGCGGCCCCGGTGACGAGCGCCCTCATGCGAAGACCTGCCTGATCCGATCGGGAAGGCGGCACGGACGCCCGTCGCTGCCAATCGCCGCGTGGACCGTACGGCCGGACGCGGCCGGCACCGCATCGCCGCGGCGCACGATTTCGTACGTGAACTCCATGCGCACCGCCGACAGCAGTCGTCCTTCCGCCCGGACGTCGAGCTCGTCGTCGTAACGGGCGCCGCGGTGGTAACGGCATTCAGCTTCAATCACGGGAAGCGCCACTCCGGCCTGCTCCATGTCGCGATAACTCCAGCCCAGCGAACGAAGGAGGTCGGTGCGGGCGACCTCGAACCAGACGAAATAATTTGCGTAGTAGACCACGCCCATCTTGTCGGTCTCGGCATACCGGACGCGGACGGTGCTCGTCGAGGCGCGTACAGCGGCGCTCTTCACAGGCCTGCCGCCGGAGCCCGGCCCGCCAGTCCCTGCATCGCGGCCGCCCGAAGCTCCCGCGTCGCCCGCTCCGGCTCGCCCCCGCCGAAAATCGAGCTTCCCGCCACGAGGATGGCCGCCCCGGCAGCCACGAGCCGGGCAGCATTGCCGTGATCCACGCCACCGTCTACCGAGACCGGCGCTCGACTGCCGGCCGCATCGAGCAGCGCACGCAGCGCGCGGATCTTAGACTCGCTTCTCGGGATGAAGGTCTGCCCGCCGAACCCCGGGTTCACCGACATGACGAGCACCTGATCCACCTCGTCGAGAACCTCCTCGATCGCCCCGACGGGGGTGGATGGATTCAGCGCCACACCGGACTGCGCACCCAGGCTCCTGATGTACTGCAGCGTGCGGTGCAGGTGGGGAAGCACTTCCACGTGGACCGTGATCCGCGCCGCGCCTGCCTTCACGAAGGCCTCGATGTGCTGATCGGGGTTGGCGATCATCAGGTGCACGTCCAGCGGAACGGTGGCCACGCGGTGCACCGCCTGCACGACAGGAGGCCCCATCGACAGGTTCGGCACGAAGTGCCCGTCCATGACGTCGACGTGCAGCAGGTCGGCTCCGCCACGCTCGGCCGCCGCGATCTCCTTGCCCAGCGCGGCGAAGTCCGCTGCCAGGAGCGATGGCGCGATTGCGAGAGGAAGGGTATTCACTGGCGGCTCACCTCGAGCGAGATGGCGTCACCTGGCGCAATCTGGAACCCGGCCTGCGGGTTCTGGCGGAGCACGATGCCGGGGGGCACTCCGGGGTAGGGATGTTCGCCGACGACTGTTGCCCGGAAGCCGCGTTCCCGCAGGACGTCCGCCGCACGCTGTCCGTTCACCCCAATCAGATCCGGCATGACGTAGCGGGCACCCCCCGCCCCCCGGTTCACCAGTAGCGTCACCTGCCCGCCCGTCGTCTTTGCCGCCGGAAACTGCGCCACGACAGTACCGGGGGGGTAATCAGCCGACCGGATCTCTGCAATGCCGCTCAGGGCGAGCCCCTCCTGCTCGAGCCGGAGCTGCGCCGTGCGCTCGGACTCGCCGCCAAGCGCGGGCACCACCATGGACCGCGGTCCGCCGCTGACCCACACCCGAACTCCACGCTCCCGCCGGGTGCGAACGCCGGATGCGGGCTCCTGCGTGACGATCTGCCCCGCCGGCACCTTCGGATCGAGCCGGACCCCCTCCTCGACCTTCAGATTTAGCCCGGCCACGGTCAGGAGGGCAGTGGCCTCGTTCACCGTTCGTCCGGCGAGCGGCGGCACCACCACCTCGCGCGTTTTCAGCGCCACACGCATGCCGACAGCGGCAAACAGGAGGTAGGTCAGGACGAGCGCGCCTGCCAGGACCACGAGCTTCCCGGCGCCCAGGACGCGCCTCTTAAGAGCCATGAATTGAAAAGTTTAGCGCACATCCCGGGCTTTCACCAACGACGCGGCGAAGAACGCCTCGAGACCGTCGCGGAACGGATACGTGCGCAGGTGTCCCCCTTCGTTGACCAGGTGGGACGCACCCGGCAGCGCAAGGGGTTCGGCCCGGAATCCTGGCGCTGCCTCCAGGAAACGCTGGACGACGGCCTCGTTCTCGTCCGGTTCGCTGGAGCATGTGGCATAAACGATCCGTCCGCCGTGCCGCACAACAGCCGCCGACTGCGTGAGGATCCGGACCTGCAGGGCCGAGATGGCCTCGAACTCATCCTCTGACCTGCGCCACTTGATGTCCGGATCACGCCGGAGAGTGCCCAGCCCGGAGCACGGGGCATCGACGAGGACGAGGTCGAACACATCCCGAAACGGCAGCCTCTCGGCCGCATTGGCCTGCACCACTTTCACGCAGGCGGCCCCGGCGGCACGCACCGTCCCCGCCAGCAGACGCACACGCCTGGCACGAATGTCGGCCGCCACGATCAGGCCACGGTCCCCCATGTCCCCCGCCATCGCGGTCGTCTTTCCCCCGGGAGCCGCACAGGCGTCGAGGACCCGGCTGCCCGGGGCCGCGGAGGCCACGACCCCGACGAGCTGTGAGGCCTCATCCTGCACGACGAAGAGCCCCTCATGCGCGAGCCCTGTGAGCAGGGGATTTCCCGTCTGCACGACAAGGCCGTCCGGGGCGAACGCGGTGGGCCGGGTCTCCACACCCGCCTCGGCGAGGACTTTCTGGAGGTCGGTACGCGTGGTCCGCAGACGGTTGGCCCGGAGCGTCAGCGGTGCCGGTTCGTTGTCGAAGCGGCACCAGGCCTCGGCCGCGTCGAAACCGTAACGCTCCAGCCAGCGCGCCGCAAGCCAGCGGGGATGCGAGAGCGTCTGCGTGAGGTAGTCCAGCTCCGCCGCCGGGGAGCCGGACTCGCGCGGCGGAAGGGGCAGCCGGCCGCGGTCCCTGCTGACCCGGCGGAGCACGGCATTCACGAGCGGCGCGGCGCTGCGCTTCCCTGCCTTGCGAACAAGATCGACAGCATCGTTCACTGCTGCCGATGCCGGCACGCGGTCCAGATGAAGCAACTGGAACATCGTCAGGCGCAGAATGTCGAGCACCTCGGGATCCAGCCGCTCGACAGGACGCCGCGCGTACTCGGCAATTACATGATCGAACGTCCCCTGCCATCGCAGGGTCCCGGCCGCAATCTCGGCGGTGAGGGCGCGATCGCGTTCGTCGTGAAGTCCCGACCGCGCGGCTGCGAGGGCTGAAGGCAGGTCCGCCCGCCGCGTGCCCACCGCACGAAGCACGTTGAAAGCCGCCAGCCGGGCCGGAGCAATCATCCGGAGGTGAATCGGGCGCCAGGCGTCAGCCGGTGCCCGGCGAGGAATTCCCGCGTCTGCATGACCCGGCGGCCTTCCGGCTGGATCCGTAGGATGTCGAGCAATTCGCCATCCCCCGCGGCAACCGACAGCCGATCGCCAGCAGCATGGACGATGGTGCCACCCGGCGCCGCTGCACGATCCTGGGTGCGTCCGGTGCGATGCAGCAGGTAGCGCTGACCGTCGAGCCAGGCGGACACGAGCGGCCATGGCTGCAGCCCTCTCACGAGATTGTGAATCTCAGCAGCGCGACGGCTCCAGTCGATCGTGCCTTCAGACCTGGCGATCTTCGGCGCAAAGGTCGCCCGGGCGTCGTCCTGCGGAGTCTCGACCGCGGTGCCGGTCGCGAGCGCGTCGACAACCGAGACGAGCAGCGGAGCCCCCAGCCGGGCGAGCGCGGCTTCCACTTCGACGCTCGTTTCGTCGAGGCCGACAGGCCGTGACGCCTTCGCCATGATCGGCCCGGCGTCGAGCTCGCGGACGACACGCATGATCGTGACGCCTGTCTCCCTGTCGCCATTGATCACCGCACGGTGTACCGGTGCAGCACCGCGATAGGCGGGCAGGAGGGAGGCATGGACGTTGATCATGCCGAGCCGCGGCAGCTTCAGCAGGCCCTCCGGCAGGATCTTGCCGTAGGCAGCAACGACGCCGAGATCGAGCCCCATACCGGCGACGCTCTGGAGGAACAGGTCGTCACGCACGCGTTCGGGTTGGAGGACCGGGACCCCCGCGGCACCTGCCGCCGCGTGCGTGGGCGTCATCTGCAGCTTGTGCCCCCGCCCTTTTGGCCGATCCGGCTGCGAGACCACCGCAACGACGTTGTGGCGCGAGGCGAGCAGCGCCTCGAGGGTGGGCACGGCAAAATCCGGCGTGCCGAAGAAGGCGATCCGCAGCGCCGGCCCGTTCACCATTCACCCGTCCGCTGCAGCTTCTGGATCCGGCGCACGATGACGTCGCGCTTGATGCCCCGCAGCCGGTCCACGAACAAGCGGCCATCGAGATGATCCATCTCGTGCTGAAACGCGCGGGCAAGCAGCCCCGAGGCCTCCCGCTCCTGGGGCTTGCCGTAGCGGTTGAGCCCGCGCAGAAGGCTGCGCGCCGGGCGAAGCACCGTCGCGTTGAACCCTGGAAGGCTCAGGCAGCCCTCCTCCTGAAGCTGCGTCCCCTCTCTCGACACGAACTCCGGATTGACCATCACGATGAGGCCGGACGGATCCCGGCCGACCGAGAGGTCCACCACGAAGACGCGCAGCGGCACGCCGACCTGCGTGGCAGCCAGCCCGATCCCCGGCGCCGCGTACATCGTATCGACCATGTCCTCGATGAGCCGCTGCAGGCGCTCGTCGAAATCGACGACCGGTGCGGCCGGCGTGTGGAGCGCACGCGTGCCGTACTTGAGGATCGGGCGCACCATGCGGCGGTGTCACCCGCGAAAGGGGCCGCGGGCCCTCGCACGGAAGCGATCCTCCAGGCCGGAGGTCCATTCCTCGATGGCGTGCGTCAGCTCTCCGATGGAATCACCGCCGAACTTCTCCAGCAGCGCATCGGCGAGCGTGAGGGCCACCATGGCTTCCCCCACGACGGCGGCAGCCGGAACGGCGCACACGTCGCTGCGCTCGATTGCAGCGCCGGATTCGGTGAGGTCGGTGATGTTGACGGATCGCAAGGGCTTCATCAGGGTCGCAATGGGTTTCATCCATGCCGACACCCGGAGATCCTGCCCGTTGGTGACGC
>JACCXG010000021.1 GCA_013697225.1 Acidobacteriota bacterium | reverse complement strand
CCGTACCGAAGGACGCCCCGAGGGGGTTGCGGTAGCGAGGGCCGCAGGAGCGGTATCGACGTGCCGGTTTGCCGCGCGTTCGCGCGCGCTCAGGAACTCGGTGATGGGGTTGGCGCTCGACAACGGGAGATCCTTTCGAGGCGAGGTGACGGCGTCCAGGCGCCGTCGGCCGTGTGCTGATTATAGCGGCGCCTCCGGGACGCCCGACAGCCGACCGTGGAGCAGATCCGGCCGTGCAGCGATCAGTTCCTCGAAGGTGATGGCGGCCGTCTTCTCGCGTGCCTCATCGATTGCAGCTATCCAGGCGCGCGTCAGCGCGGCGTCGAACTTGTCAGGCTTTCCCGCACGCGCCGCGAATGCCCGAAGGCCGGCGAGCAGTTGTTCCTCCGCTCGGGCACGGCCGTCACGGACCAGAAGAATCCAGGTGAGTTGCACGTGCTCACGGTGTCCGAACGACGCAGTCGCGAGCGCCCCGCTGTGGAAGCCCTCCACCAGCTCTTCGGGAGTCATCGCGCCACTATATGCCGGCGGCGGGTCAGCGTGTCGGCGAAGCAGGGGAGAGCGCGTGCAGCCCCCGAGGGGCGCCGGGCCTGTATCGCATCGGCAGGCCGAGCAGGTCCATACACAATGGCGCCAGATCGACGAGCCGCATGTGCCGCGGAAGGCGCGGCCTCGTCGCGCCGCCTGCGATGATCACGGGGCTCAGGGAATCGAGCGCGTGGAGTGCGCCGTGCGATGCTCCTCCCACGTGGGCCTTTCCGCCCGGAACCTCGAACTCGCACCCGGGGCGTGCCGTGACCCAGATCTCGCCGCTCTCTCCAAGGTCCAGCGCGCCGGCGATCCGCTCGAACGCGTTCGGATACTGGTCGAACTCGAGCGTCTCACCGTCCACCTGCAGCCCCAGGGTGTCCGCCTCCCCCCGGAACGACCATCGCCCGCCGAACGCATCAGCAAACGTCCGGCTGCCGGATCCTCGTGTGAACTCGAGCCTCCCGCGGGAGGTGAGCACGGTGTAACCCTCAGCCCCCGGCCTCGTGCGGCTCGTCCGCCACATGACCTGGTCGAGACGCCCGTCCTGAAGCACCTCGCGCGCAATGTCTTCGATCAGGATCGACTCCCGCACGTAGATCTGCGCGGCGCGCATGTTGGGGCAGATCAGAACCTGTTCACCCTCCTGCCACGGACGGCCGAGCGCAGCCTGCCGGAAATTGCCGAGCAGTTCGTCCAGCCGCACGATCGCCCGCGACGGGGTGCTCAAATTCTCGCAGTGGCCATGGTCCGAGGTGACGATCACGCACGTGTCGGCAAGAAGATGCTCGAGGCCTCCCGCCGCCTCGAACGCCTCTCCCAGCATCTGATCCACGCGCTCGACGATGGGAAGCGAGGCGTGAGGACCGACCTCGTGGCTCCGGTAGTCGTTGTCGGCGAAGTAGGCGACGGTGAAGTCGGGGCGTTCCCCGCTGAACAGATCCCTCAGGAGCGCACCGGTGGACTCATCGTCCATCCCGAACCGGTGCAGGACTCCACCCTTCCCCTCGACCGTGCGCCCGTCAGGGGTGGGGGTTCCGACGAAATCGCCAAGGTAGAGCACGGATGGTCCCTCGATCACCTCGGAGAGGGAAACACCGGGGAGCGCCGCCATCAGTCCCGGGATCCGGGCGCGGTGAGGATGACGGCCGCGGAAGACCAGGTAGTTGACCGATGCGGCCGTCCGCCCGCTTTGCTCCACCATCTCGAACATGGTGGGTGCCTTGAGGCGGTCGCCGTTGAGCCGGAGCAGGAAATCGCGTACGAACTGGCCGAAGCCCTTGCGGGCGATGACCCAGAAATCGTCGCCGTAATAGGCGACTTCTTGGCGGGCCGTGTCGAACCAGGAGGCACCTGCAATGCCGTGCTCCGAGGGATACGCCCCGGTAATGATTGAGGTCGTGGCGGCCGGGGTGATCGACGGGAAGATGGAGATCGACCCCTCGTGCATCCCCCCGGCATCAGCAAGCCGCGCAAGGACGGGCAGACGACCCGTGCGGATGGCCGGACACACCACACGGGGGGTGGCTGCGTCGATGACGACGAGCAGGACCTTCATCCGTCAGCCTTTGACGCGGAGGCGGTCGACGACCTGCGTCACCCCCTCCGTCTCGCGAGCGAGGCTCAGGGCGCGCTCGCGCTGCGCGGGAGAGCCGACCACTCCCGATAACGTGACGGTGCTCCCGTCGGTGTTCACGCTGAT
>JACCXG010000650.1 GCA_013697225.1 Acidobacteriota bacterium | reverse complement strand
TCCTGCCCGAGGGTCATCGGCACGGCGTCCTGCAGGTGCGTGCGGCCGGTCTTCAGGACATGGCTGAACTCGCGGCTCTTCTCCTCGAGCCCTTCCGCCAGCTCGCGGCCGGCGGCCAGCAGGTCGGGCAGCATGGCGAGTAGTGCCAGCCGTGTCGCTGTGGGAAACACGTCGTTGGTGGACTGGCCCATGTTGACGTGATCGTTCGGGTGAACTCGCGAGTACTCGCCGCGTGTGCCCCCCAGGAGCTCGGCCGCCCGATTGGCGAGCACCTCGTTCGTGTTCATGTTGTGCGAGGTGCCGGCACCCGCCTGATACACGTCCACGACGAACTGATCGCGAAGTCCGCCGGCGAGCACCTCGTCAGCGGCCGTTCCGATGGCGTCGGCGATCGTGCCGTCGAGGCGTCCCAGATCCCGGTTCGTCTCCGCAGCTGCTTTCTTGATGAGCACCGTCGCCGTGACCAGCTCGGGTGGGGCGGTGAGCCCGCTGATGGGGAAGTTCTCGAGCGCGCGCTGCGTCTGCACGCCGTAGTAGGCGTGCGCCGGCACGCGCACCTGTCCCAGCGGATCCTTTTCAACGCGATGCTTCATCGTCCCAGTCCGTATGACGCTCGGCGGGATGCCTGTCGTCCGGGCGGTAACCGCGGGCCGCGTGCGCTGCGGGCACGCGGCAGTTCGCTCAATTATACTGCTCTGATGCTCCCCGCCCTGTTCGAGAGCCTGGTCGAGCTCATCACCCGGACGTCGACCGACCTCCCCCCCGATGTTCGTGCGGCGATGCGGCACGCCGTTGCCGCGGAGGAGCCGTCCTCCCGCGCGGGACAGGCGCTCACCATCATCTCGCAGAACATCGACCAGGCTGCCGCCTGCGAAGGGCCTGTGTGCCAGGACACCGGCATGCCTACTTTCGAGGTGCGGGTGCCCGTCGGCGTGAATCAGATCTGGATGAAGGCGCAGATACGCGAGGCGGTTGCCGAGGCGACACGGCGCGGGAAGCTCCGGCCCAATTCGGTCGATTCCCTGACGGGCGAGAACTCCGGGAACAACCTCGGTCCGGGAATGCCGATCGTTCACTTCGAACAGTGGGAGCGTCCCGAGGTTGAAATGCGGCTCATTCTCAAGGGAGGGGGCTGCGAGAACACCAACGCCCAGTACGCCCTGCCGGCGCAACTGGAGCATCTGGGGCGCGCCGACCGGTCCCTCGATGGAGTGCGAAAATGCATCCTGCACGCCGTCTGGAAAGCCCAGGGGAAGGGCTGCAGCCCAGGAGCCGTCGGCGTGTGCGTGGGTGGGGACCGCACCTCCGGGTACCTGTACGCGAAGGAGCAGCTGTTCAGAACGCTCGACGACACGAACGACGATCCTCGACTTGCGTCGCTCGAGGGGGCCGTGATGGACGAGGCCAACCGCCTGTCTGTCGGGCCGATGGGGTTCAGCGGGAAGACGTCGTTAATCGGGTGCAAGATCGGCGCGCTGAACCGGCTGCCCGCAAGCTTCTTCGTCTCGGTGGCGTACGACTGCTGGGCATTCAGGCGGCTGGGCGTTCTCCTCGACTCCTCCACCGGCGCGATCACCTCCTGGCTGTATCGCGAGGGCACGACGGCTTCGGTGCCGATGCTCTCGCCGGAGGCGGTGGGCGGGGGGTTCCAACCAACTGGCCGCGAAATCCCCCTGCAAGCTCCAATTTCAGACGAGCAGATTCGCTCGCTCCGGGTCGGGGACGTCGTCCTCATCTCCGGGCGCGTGTTCACCGGGCGCGACGCCGTGCACGCGCATCTGATGAAGCACGAACCCCCGGTGGACCTCCGGGGTGGCGTGCTGTATCACTGCGGCCCGGTCGTGGTGAAGGAAGGGGAGGGATGGCGCATCACGGCCGCGGGCCCGACCACCAGCATCCGCGAAGAACCGTATCAGGCGGAGATCCTCAGGCGCTACGGTGTGCGCGTCGTGATTGGCAAGGGAGGAATGGGCGCGTCCACGCTTGCAGGGCTGCAGGAGTGCGGCGCCGTGTACCTGAACGCCATAGGCGGAGCGGCACAGTTTTACGCCCGGTGCATCGAACGCGTCGACGGAGTGTCACTGACCGAGTTCGGCACGCCGGAAGCGATGTGGCACCTTCAGGTCCGCGACTTTCCTGCCATTGTGACCATGGACGCGCACGGGAACAGCCTGCACAAGGACGTCGAGGCCGAGTCGGGGAGAATCCTCGCGACGCTCTCGCCGGTCAACTGAGCCCTTCGGCAAACAGACGCTCGAGTGCGCCCGCTGGATCCGAGCCTGTGACGTGAATCCTCACGACACGGCGCCCGTGTGCTTCCAGAGTCTGGAAGTCTCCAAGCGCCTGCGCGCGCTTCA
>JACCXG010000648.1 GCA_013697225.1 Acidobacteriota bacterium | reverse complement strand
GCACGCGACACCGATGGTGACCTCAAGGCCGACAGGAAGGATCTCGTCACCGACACGTATGGACAGGAGTTTGCCAACGTCGAGCACAACGCGAACACATTGCTCTGGGCACTCGACAACTGGATCCACACGTCGGAGGTCGACACCTTCCTGCGGCTGAAGAAGGGCCAGTTCGAGGTGCGCAAGACACTCTCTCGCGGACAGTGGGGCGCCTCGCAGGACGATGCCGGACGGATTTACCGGAACACGAACCAGTCCGCGCTCTTCGTGGACATCGTCCCGACGCCGTACTTCACCCGCAATCCGCATCTCCTGAGGACGCGGGGGAGCTACGAGACGCTCGGGGGAGAGGATCTGAACCGGACCTGGCCCGTCAGGCCGACGCGTGGAGTCAACCGCGGGTACCAGGACGGCATTCTGCGGCCGGATGGCACACTCAGTTCCTACACCGCGGTCTGCGCACCGACGGTCTACAGGGGGACGGCACTGCCGTCGGATCTCTACGGGAGCGTATTCGTTGCCGAGCCGGCCGGCAATCTCGTCAGCCGCATCGTCGTGGAAGACGACGGAACGATGTTGAGGGGACGGAAGGCCTACGAAGGAGCCGAGTTCCTCGCGTCGAGCGACGAGCGGTTCAGGCCGGTGTTCCTCTCCTCAGCGCCCGACGGCCTGCTCTACGTCGTCGACATGTATCACGGCATCATTCAGCACAAGGGGTACATCACCGAGTACCTGCGCGATCAGATCCTGTCGCGGAAGCTCGAAAGCCCGTCAGGCTACGGCCGCATCTACCGGGTCATCCATGAGGGGTCGCAGCGTGATGCGCGCGTGCCCGCTCTCTCGAAGGCCTCGTCCGCGGAGCTCGTGGAGACGCTGGCGCACCCGAACGGCTGGTGGCGCGACACCGCGCAGCGGATCCTCGTCGAACGGGACGACAAGTCCATCGCGGGGGGGCTGAAGGAGCGTGCCGAGAAGGCGCCGGACTGGCGCACGCGCCTTCATGCCATGTGGGTCCTGGACGCCATGGATGCAATCGAGCCCTCCACGGTCATTCAGGCGCTGGAGGATCCGCTTCGCGACGTCCGTGTCTCCGGCGTCCGGCTCGCAGAGCGCTGGCTCGGCGAGAGTGGAACCCCGGTGCAGGCCGCCCTCCTGAGGCGTCTGGAGGATCAGGACTGGGCCGTGCGCCGGCAGGTCGCCGCCACCATCGGCGAGTTGCCCGCCGACGCCGCGCCCAGAATCAGCGCGGCGGTCACATTGCTCGAGCGGCACGGAGACGACCCCATCACCACCGATGCAGTGCTGAGCGGGTTGAACGGCAGCGAAGAGGCCGTTTTGCAGCGGCTGCTGCAGAGCCCCGAGCCCACGCGGCAGCGGAGTACGGCAGCCGCACTCCTGGCCGCGACGATCATCAAAAGCGGGAGGCAGGACCGGATCGAGATGCTGCTTCAGACAGGCGCCGGGGAACGGCCGGAGTGGCAGGTGGAGGCGCTGCTCGCCGGGGCGGAAGCCGCGCTCCTCAGCGGGCCAATGCCGGGCACTGCCAGACGCGGCGCTGGACGCGGGGGCGCGTCTGCAGCCGCGAGCACCGCGCCAGGCGGACGCGCCGGCCCGGGAAGCACGCCGGCCTTCGCGAAAACCGAACCCACCCCTCCACCCGCCCCGGCGGCGCGTGCAGCGACAGCAGCGGTTCCGCTGTCGCGGGAACCGGCGGCGCTTCTCGCGCTGGCGGCCGCGGGTGGCGAACGAGGCGGCCGGGCGGAAGCCCTGCTGGCCCGGCTGACGTGGCCCGGGAAGGCGGTCAAGGCCGGTGATCCTCCGGCGGCCGCGGCGCTTACGCCGGAAGAGCAGAAGCGATTTGAAGAGGGACGCACGGTCTACACGAACCTGTGCGTCGCCTGCCATCAGGAGGATGGGCAGGGGCGGGAGAAGATCGCCCCGACGCTCATCGGGTCAGGCTTCGCCCTCGGTCCCGACGGCGTGCCGGTCCGGGTGCTGTTGAATGGGAAGGAAGGAGCCGTCGGCCTGATGCCGCCGCTCGGGGCCGTACTCACCGACGAGCAGATTGCCTCGGTGCTCACGTACGTGCGCCGGTCGTGGGGGCACGAAGCGCCGCCGGTCGAGCCCGCCACCGTGGCGACCGTCCGCAAGGCTGTGACCGACCGCACCCGCGCCTGGACGGAGGCGGAACTCAAGGGGCTGGCACAGTAAGGCAACTCTAAACTCAGTCCACCTCCGGCAGTTCCAGATACCGCCTGGCGTTGCTGAAGCAGATTGCCTCGACCATCCCGCCGACGAGCGCGTGATCCTGCGGCAGCTCGCCGCGCTCCATCTCATCCCCGAGCATGTTGCAGAGAATGCGCCGGAAGTACTCGTGCCGCGGGTACGACATGAACGACCGCGAATCGGTGAGCATGCCGACGAAATTCGCCAGCAGGCCGGTGTTCGACAACGCGTCAATCTGCCACTCGATACCGTCCTTCTGATCGAGGAACCACCAGGCGCTCCCGAACTGCAGCTTGCCGGGCCCTGAGGCATCCTGGAAGTTGCCAATCATCGTGGCCATCGGGTAGTTGTCCACCGGGTTGTTGTTGTAGAGGATGGTGCGCGGCAGCGCATGCTCCTGCTCGAGCCGATCGAGATACGCCGCGAGCGCTTCGACCTGCGGCCAGTCGCCGATGGAGTCGTAGCCGGTATCCCGGCCGAGCGCGTGCATCATCCGGGTATTGACGTTGCGCCGGGCACCCAGGTGCAGCTGCTTCGTCCATCCGCGCTGCGCGTCCAGGTGGCCGAACAGCAGCATAAGGTAGGAGGCGAACCGGTCGTGCTCCTCCGGGTCAGCCGCGTGACCGCTTCTTGCCTTGTCGAAGATGGCAGCCGCCTGCCCCTCCGTGCAGGGGGAGGCATAGCAGTAAGGAAGACCGTGGTCGGAGAGCCGCCCTCCCGCCCGGTGGAACGCTTCATGGCGCCTCGAGAGCGCCTCGATCAAATCCCCCAGGCGCACGATTGCGACGTCTGCCTGCGCCCCGAGCCGGTCGGCCCACGGGTTGAAAACCGCAGGCTCGTTCACCTGCAGCGCACGGTCAGGACGGAAGGTCGGGTAGACCCTGGTCCGGAGCCCGGAAGCCCGAATCGCCTCGTGGTGCTCCAGCGAATCGGCGGGATCGTCTGTCGTGCAGAGCGCACGTACGTCGAACTTGTCTAGGATGCCGTGGGCGGTGAGGGCGTCATCCTGGAGCCGCTCACCCGCGCGTTCCCAGATGCCCGGGGCTGTCGACGGATCGAGAAGCTCCGTGATGTCGAAGTATCGCTGCAGCTCGAGGTGCGTCCAGTGATACAGCGGGTTCCGCAGGCACTGCGGGACGGTTTGCGCCCAGGCGAGAAATTTGTCGTAGGGTGAGGCGTCACCGGTGCAATACCGCTCGTCCACGCCGTTCGCCCGCATCGCCCGCCACTTGTAGTGGTCCCCTTCCAGCCAGATCTCGAACAGATTCGCGAACCGCCGGTTCCGGGCAATGTCGCCCGGCGAGAGGTGGCAGTGGTAGTCCAGGATTGGCTGTGTGGCCGCATGCCGGCAGTACAGGTCGCGGGCCGTCTGCGTGTGCAGCAGGAAGTCATCGGAGATAAAGGGCATGAGGCGCATAGTTTACTGCGGCCTCCAAACGGAAACCGCCGCGCCTCATCCCCTGGTCCGGAGACTACTTGTCGGCCCCGCTCGACCCGGTCAGCTGCGGCCGCGGCCGGTCTTGTCCTGCAGCTCGTCTATGCGCTTTGACGCTTCCGCCTTGGTCAGTTCCTCGTCAGGCGGCGCTTCCCCGGCTTCACCCGAGAGCGTTTCCAGATAGGAGCGCTGCGCGCCGGTCATCGGCTCCTCGCCGGTTTTCCAGTCGTCCGGGTGCTTCACCGTGTTCGAGGTCTCGTTCGCTTCTGGCTTGTCCCGTTCGTTGGGCATTCGCTTACCTCCGACGCAACTGAATTGCACGTCGCGTGCCGAACAAAAGGCGAAGCGAGACAGGACTAGGC
>JACCXG010000645.1 GCA_013697225.1 Acidobacteriota bacterium | reverse complement strand
CGGAAGTTCCCGGCGCGCTGGATCTGATTGAGCACCTTGCGGGAGGCGGCATCCATGTGGCGATCGGACATAGCGACGCCACCCCCGCCCTCGTCCAGGACGCCGTCGCTGCCGGGGCCACGTTGTCCACGCACCTGGGAAACGGCTGCGCGGCCATGCTGCCGCGTCACCAGAATGTGATCTGGGAACAGCTCGCGACCGACGGGATGTGGGCGAGCGTGATCGCTGACGGACATCATCTGCCCCCCTCGATGGTCAAGGTGTTCGCGCGCGCAAAGCCTGCACACCGGATGATCCTTGTCACCGATGCGATTGCCGCCGCAGGCTGCCCGCCAGGACCCTACAGGCTCGGCGAGATCGACATCGACCTCGCGCCTGATGGCCGGGTGTCACTTCGCGGCACACCCTTCCTCGCTGGGTCGGCACTCTCAATGCCGGAGGCGATCGGCAACACCGTGCGGTTCACCGGCCAGGAACTAAACCGGGTTGTGGCCATGGCGTCTTCGATCCCTGCCGACTACCTGGGAATCGCCACGTCCGGTACCGTCACTGCCGAGTGGAGGGAGGAAGAATCGACACTGCGGGTGCTCGAGGTCAGCGGAGGGTAGGGCAGACTTTAACTCCCAACTTCCAATTCCCAACTCCCACCTTTTGGCATTCTTGGCAATTCCCAGTCATTGCCGTGGCGGCATCGCTGTGAACGTCTTCTCGATGTTCTGCAGCACGGCAAGCGTGGAGCGTACGCCGGCCTCGATGTAGCGCTCACCCTTTTCGGCGGTGGAGTTCCGCGGGTCTCCCCAGGTGCCGGATTTCGTGGCCCAGTAGACGGACCCTGGTGAGGTGAAGAAGAACGCGGTGTGCACCGGGCCCGTGTTGACGGTGTAGTCCGGGAAGGGGGGGAACTCCGCGTTCGCCCTCTCCATGTCGACGAGCCCGGGATTGATGGCCAGCACCGCCGAGGTTTCCGCTTCGTTCGCGTGCATGCCGTTCTTCAGCCCGGACCACTCCGCGGCGTCCTCGGCCGTGAAGCCGTCCCAGTAGTTCACCGGAAAGGCCTTCACGTCCTTCGGCAGCTTGTCTGCGGCGTTCGCGCAGGCATACGCAATCGCATACGTATTGTCGTAGTGCCCGTTCAGGAAAACGATCCGCTTGAAGCCGGAAGCGGCAAACGACACGCAGAGGTCTTCGATCAGGGACATGAAGGTCGGGATCCGGATGTGCACGAGCCCCTTGAACCCGACGTGCGGATAGGACAGCGCGTAGTTGACCGGCGGCGCGACGACGGCATTGATGGCCGGTGCGACACGCCGCGCAACCTCCTGCGGAATCAGCACGTCGGTCAGCAGCGGCGCGTGGGGTCCGTGCTGCTCGGTCGCGCCGACCGGCACGATCACGGTGTGGTGGTTGGCGAGGAAGGCTTCGACCTCGCTGTTCGTCATCTCGCCAAGGAACACGGTGGCTGGCTTCATGGCTTCCATACTGCACGGACTGCGCGGCAGGGTCAATTTGGGCATTATGATTCCCCCTTGCCTCTTCTCCTCGAAGTAATCGTGCAGACGATGGCTGACGCGCGTGCCGCGGCGGCCGGGGGTGCGGACCGGCTGGAGGTGGTGCGGGAGATCGAACGTGGCGGGCTCACCCCGTCGCTCGACCTCGTCCGGGCTATGTCGGCAGAGGTCGGACTGCCGCTGCGGGTCATGGTCCGCGAGAATGACGGGTTCACCGTGGCGGATGCGGGTGAGCTGGCGCGCTTGCAGGATGCCTTTGCCGCGCTTGCAGAACTCGGGGTCGACGGCGCCGTTGTCGGCTTTGCCCGCGGCCGGGAACTGGACCTCGAGACCACCGCCGCACTGCTGGGGAGTGCTCCAGCGCTTCAGGCGACCTTTCACCGGGCGTTCGATGAGGCGCTCGATCCTTTCCAGGCCATCGCCGCGCTCCGGAAGATGCCGCAAGTCGACCGGATCCTTACCACGGGCGGTGCGGGAGACTGGCACGCCCGCGCGCGCCTGCTCGAGCAGTACACGTCGGTTGCGGGAGCCACGCTCACTGTGCTCCCGGGAGGCAATCTCGACGCTGACGGACTCCGGATCCTCACGGCGTCAGGCTGCGTGCGCGAGGGGCACGTGGGCCGGGCGGCGTGTGAGCCCCCTGTGCCGGGGGCGCCAGTGTCGGAGGAACGAGTCCGGCACTTGAAGGCCGCCTGCTCCGGTACCTGAATTGCTGCCTGCGGAGGGATGAACGCCACAGGCGAGGAGTCGGCACGGATCGCCTGGGATCAGTGGCGCCAGTGTGCGCTGCCCAGCACGCAGCCTGCGGACCTGCCATCACCCGCAGCGTTCGATGCGGCGGTCGAACACGTGAGCCCCTCCGACGTCCTCGAGAAGGTGCGCGCGTCCGCCGACGTGGGCCGCCAGCTCGCATGGCTGCAGGAGGACCTCGCGTTGGGCGTGGAACGCATCTACCTCCACAACGTCGCCGCCGGCCATCAGGAACACTTCATCGACGCGTGCGGCACCCGCATTCTGCCGGAGCTAGCCAGGGGCTGAGGGGCCCTGCGGCGTGACCGGCGGCGCTTCTTCATTCGCCTCCTCGCCGGACTCGCGCTCCACGTGGATCGTGCAGTCCTGCACGAGCGCGACGAGCGCACCGATTGACGCGGCGATCGGCGCAAGCACCGCCCCGACGACACCAACCGTGAGCGGGAACTCGGCTATGGTCCGCCCTTCGTGCTCGACGACCACACGACGTGCGTTGCCCTCTCGCAGGATCTCTTTCAGCTTCTCGACGATTGAAACACCTTCCGCCTTGAACGACTGCCACGACATCTTTGTCTCCTTCCTG
>JACCXG010000617.1 GCA_013697225.1 Acidobacteriota bacterium | reverse complement strand
GCCGTGTTCGATGCCTGGATGCTGGTGCCCGGATGGGAGCGGGGCCGCAGCACTCCGGAGGCCCTGGGCGTCACGCTGCAAACGGTGGCGGATCACATCGACCATGTGTGCGGACTTGCCGGCAACGCCGGTCACTGCATGATCGGATCAGACCTGGACGGTGCATTCGGGCAGGAGCAGTGCCCGTCCGACGTGGAGACAATTGCGGATCTCGCGAACCTTCCGGCGCTCCTCCTATCGCGGGGCTGGTCTGACGCGGACGTCGAGCTCATCGCCCACGGGAACGTCCTGCGATTCCTCAGGGGGGTGTGGAAGTAGGTTCCAGCTTCCAGCTTCCCGCTGCCCTTCTCCCTTTCCCTTTTCCCTGCTTCCCTCCTGCCTGCAGCCCGGAGTAAACGTAGCACCAACCGGGCAGCAAGGAGCGGGAAGCGGGAAGCTAGTAAGCCGGCTGACCCCTGGGCACGATGTCGATCTGCAGCTGCGGATCGGTGGCCGGAACATAGGTCGGCTCGATCCCGAGCTCCTGCCGGACGATGTTGCAGCCCTGCGCGATGGCGCTGGCTTTGTAGAAGGCAATCTCCCGGTTGCAGCCCTGCCGGCCGAACCCGCAATCGCTCGACACGATCAGCTGCTCCGGAGAGACGTGCTGCAGCGCCGTCCGTATCGCCCCGGCGACATCGTCGGCCCGGTCCGCCTGCAGCGTGCGATGACTCACCGCGCCGATGCAGAGCTTCTTGGGCAGCTTGCCCTTGTACTGGCCGAAGAGCTCGATGTCGGTGAAGTTCCGATCCTTCGTCTCGATGGTCCAGACGTCCCCGCGCATCTCGTGGAGATACAGTTCGAACGACGCCTTGTAGCTCGTGTCCTCCATGACCCGCTGCATGTTGGGGTTGCCCCAGCAGGTATGAATCCAGATCTCCACATCGTCGAGTCCTTCGACCTCACGGTTGTAGCACTCGATCATGAACTTCACCTTTTCGTCCTTGGGCCCGTAGGTGTTGGCCATGAAGTGCAGTGTCGGCTCCTCGATCTGGATGCACCGGCAGCCGGCGTCGCGGAGCGCGCGGAGCTCGGTGTTCATGGCCACCGCCATGTCCCACACGATCTCGCGGTTGTCTTTGTACTTGTCGGTGTGGATATCGAGGAACAGCCCCATCACCTGCGAGCAGCAGGTGCCGAAGCGGACAGGCTTGCGCGACTTGCTCTGGGCAATGCGCCAGATCTTGTCGTAGTCGAGCGGACGGTGCTCGATCTTTCCAACCACGCGCGGCCATCGCCAGCCGGTGTAGATCTCGTTCAGCAGCGTGCCAGGGGGGTACCGGAGCCACGGGCTGCGCGTCTCTTCCGACTGGAGGTAGTCCCCTTCGAAGCCGGTCCACCGCTGCAGCGGGTAGTGATGCCAGCTGCGGCCGCCGAAGTCCTCGTCGCAGTGGAAGTCCCCGTGCGTGAGGATGTCGAGTCCGGCGCGCTCCTCGTCGCTGATCACGACCGCGAGCGCATCCTCGAACTTCTCACGAAAGCGGACGTCGAGCATGCAGGTGTCGAGGCGCCTGCCCCACATGCTCATGTCGAACCATCGGGGCCGCGGCCAGGAACCGGTCACGGTGGCCGGGAGCATCAGATCTTTGGTGACGGTGAATGCCATGGGCGCTTAGGATAGAACGCCCTTGGGGGAATTGCCAAGATGCCAAGATTGCAAAAACTGCCATCCAATCATCGGCGGGGCCAGCCGCGGAAGTCTTGGTAAATCTCGCAGTCTTGCAATCGCGCAATCTTGGCACTTTTGGCAATCCGGCAATTTGACAGCGTGTGTTCAGACAACTCGTGAAAGGTTCAGTTCATGCGAATACTCAGAACTCTCCTGATTGCCTCTCTGGCGTGGGTGCCCGTCTCCGCGCAGCAGGCCCAGGCTCCAGCGCCGGCGTTGAACTGTCCCGAAGTCGCGACAGCGCTGACGAACCTGATGCGGAACGACGCGCGCATGCGTGACTGGGCTGCTCTGGCGAGATACAAGGAAGCCAACGCCTCGCTGGGAGCTTCGGCTCCCGGCGAGTCACGCGTCGCGTTCATGGGGGACTCCATCACCGACGCCTGGCCGCAGCCCAGGAATGGGACGTTCTTCGAGGGGAAGCCGTACGTCGGCCGAGGGATCAGCGGACAGACCACGCCGCAGATGCTCGTCAGGTTCCGGCCCGACGTGATTGCGCTGAAGCCGAAGGTGGTGGTGATCCTGGCAGGCACGAACGACATCGCCGGCAACACGGGCCCGATGACGAACGAGGAGATCCAGGGGAACCTCACGTCGATGGCCGAGCTCGCGAAGGCCAATGGCATCCGCGTGGTGCTCTCCAGCATCCAGCCGGTCAGCGCGTATCACACAGCGCCCAACGCCGCGCCCCAGACACAGACTCGTCCGATGGAGCGTATCCGGGCGATCAACGAGTGGATGAAGGGCTATGCCGAAGCCGAGGGGCACGTCTACCTGGACTATTTCTCTGCCATGGTGGACGACAAGGGACTGCTGCGGGAGGAGCTCAGCGGCGACGACCTGCACCCGAACGCGAAGGGCTATGCGTTGATGGCCCCGCTTGCGGAGGCGGCAATCCAGAAGGCGCTTCGCTGAACCGCTGCCCGGCGTACACCCGCGGCAGCGCGCTGCGCCTCCCGAGCGCCCGCGATAAACTGCTGCGGACGCATGCGCTTCAACCTGGTCCTCATGGGTCCGCCGGGGTGTGGGAAAGGCACCCAGGCCATCCGGCTGGCCCGCCGTTTCTCCATCCCGCACATCTCGACCGGCGACATCCTCCGCCAGGCCGTGCGTGACGGCTCACCGCTCGGTCGCGAGGTGGGGGCGCTGCTGGCCACGGGAGCCCTCGTCAGCGATACGCTGATTACCAGTCTCGTGCAGGATCGGCTGACGAAGCCCGACGTATCGCACGGGTTCATTCTCGATGGCTTTCCTCGCACCCTCGCCCAGGCGCAGCGGCTGGGGGGCATGCTGCCTGATGACGCACCGCTCGTCGTGGCCCTGATCGCCGTGCCCGAGGAGGAGATCGTCCGCCGACTGAGCAGCCGGCGCCTCTGTGAATCGTGCCGCATCACGCAATCGGTATCGGACGCATCCGATCCGGATTCGGAGTCCTGCCCCTACTGTGGCGGCAGGCTCGTACGCCGCGAAGACGACGAGGCGAGTACCGTCCGGCGGCGGCTCGCCACGTACGCCGCCGAGGCGGAGCCTGTCCTCTCGTACTATCGCCAGCGCCAGGGCTTCGTCGGCATCGACGGCCTGCAGCCTCCCGAGCGCGTCACCACGGCGTTGTTCGCCGAGATCGCACGGCAGACAACGTGAATTGCCAAGATTGCCAAAAATGCCAAAATTGATCAGAGCACTGAGCTGTAGGCGAGCCTCTCGCGAATCCTTGCATCCTTATCGCTTCTGGCGATTGAGCTAGCCTCTGCCCGGTTTTGGCACTTTTGGCATCCTTGGCATTTTTGGCAATTGAATGATCACCACCGATTTTGCCGGCGTCTTTGCCGTTCCTCCCCTGCCGCGAAAGGACGACAGGCAGCGCAGCCTGGACTTCGAGGCCGCCGAGCGCGTCGCCCGGCACATCGAAGCCGGCGGCATCACCCGGTACCTTTATGGCGGCAACGCGTTCCTGTACCACATCACTCTTGCGGAGTATGAGGCGCTCGTCGGGTGGCTCGCGGGGTTCGACCGCGGACGTCTCGCCATTCCGAGCCTCGGCCCCTCCTTCGGGCGTGCCATGGATCAGGCGCCGCTGCTCCGGCGGCATCCCTTCCGGTGCGCAATGATGCTCCCGTGCGGCGACCCCCGGGACGCCGACGGCATGGAAGCGGGGCTGCGTGAAGTGGCGGATGCCGCGGGCGTGCCGCTGCTCCTCTACCTGAAGTCGGAAGACGGCTTTGGAACCGACACCGAGGCAGGGCTCGACGCCGTGGCTCGGCTGATGGACGACGGGGTGGCAATCGGCGTCAAGTACGCCGTCGTCCGGGACGATCCGGGGAAAGACGCCTACCTCGCCGGGCTGTTACGCCGGGTCGACCGCGAGCGCGTCATCAGCGGCATGGGGGAGCGGCCGGCAGTGGTTCACTTTCGCGACTTCGGACTTCCCGGGCTGACCACCGGCTCCGGCTGCATCGCATCGTCCATGTGCACGGAGCTCTTCAGGGCCTGCACGTCCAGAGACTGGACGAAGGGGGAAGAACTTCGGGCCGCTTTCATGCCGCTCGAGGATCTGCGCGATGCATGGGGCCCCGCGCGTGTTCTCCACCACGCAACCGAGCTGGCGGGCATCGCCCCCACGGGCCCGATCCCGCCGTTCGTGTCACCGCTCGCCGCTGCGCAGCTCGAGACGCTGGCGCCTGTCGCGCGCGAGCTCCGGGAGCACGCAGTATGAGGCGCGCACGCAGGGCACCGGCAGACCTCCGGAGCCACAGATGGTTTGGCCGGGATGACCTGCGCTCGTTCGGGCACCGTTCCCGCATGAAGGGGGCAGGCTTCGGCCTCGACGACATCAGCGGCAAGCCGGTCATCGCGATCCTGAACACGTGGAGCGACGCCAACCCGTGCCATGCCCATCTGCGGCTCCGCGCCGAGGAGGTCAAGCGCGGCGTCTGGCAGGCGGGCGGATTCCCCATGGAAATCCCGCTCCTCACACTCGGCGAAACCCTGATGAAGCCGACCACGATGATGTATCGCAACCTGCTCGCGATGGAGGCCGAGGAGGCCTTGCGCTCCTACCCTGCCGACGGCGTCGTGCTGCTTGGCGGCTGTGACAAGACCGTACCCGCGCTGGTCATGGGGGCCACCAGCGCGAACCTGCCGGCCCTGTTCGTTCCCGCCGGGCCGATGCTCAGGGGCAACTGGCGCGGGCAGTTCCTTGGCTCCGGCAGTGACGTCTGGAAGTACTGGGCCGAGCGCCGGGCGGGCACGCTGGACGAGTGCTCCTGGCGCGAGATGGAAGACGGAATCGCGCGCTCCTACGGCACCTGCATGACCATGGGCACGGCCTCGACCATGGGATCGGCCGTCGATGCTCTCGGGCTGACGCTTCCCGGCGCCTCCTCAATCCCCGCCGCAGACTCCGCGCACCCCCGCATGGCCGTTGCGAGCGGCCGGCGAATCGTCGACATGGTGTGGGAAGACCTGACCCCCCGCACGATCCTGACGACCGAGGCGTTCGAGAATGCCGTGACAGCGGCGATGGCGCTTGGCGGCTCGACCAATGCCATCATTCATCTCATTGCCATGGCCGGCCGCGCGGGCGCCAATCTGGACCTCGAGCGCTTCGACGCGCTCTCCCGCCGGACCCCGTTCCTCGCGAACATCAGGCCTTCTGGAACTTACCTGATGGAAGACTTCTTCTATGCCGGAGGGCTGCTCGGCCTGCTCAGACGGCTGGAGGATTACCTGCACCTCGACTGCCTGACGGTGAACGGGCACACACTGGGCGAGAACGTCGCGACGGCCGTTGTCTGCAACGACGAGGT
>JACCXG010000584.1 GCA_013697225.1 Acidobacteriota bacterium | reverse complement strand
CTTGCTGGAGGAAGCACTCTTGTCGGGTCTTCGTGTCGAGGAGGTGGCGGTCCATCACGGGGCACTCGAGGGCGTCGTGCTGGCCCTGACCCATCGCGCTGAAGAACAGGGGGCGCGGGTCGTGACTGTCTCACCCCCGGTCCTTGCCGCTCTCAGTCCCGTCCGCCAGCCGTCCGGAATCGTCTCCCTCGCCCGTCGGCCGGAGGTCAGCCTCGAGATTACGCTGTCCGCAGCGAACGGACTGATCCTCATGCTCTCCGACGTGCAGGACCCTGGGAACGTCGGGGCCGCAATCCGTGCGGCTGAGGCCTGCGGCGTGACGGGCGTCCTCTGTGGAACACGCACGGCCGACGCGTTCGGGTGGAAAGCTCTTCGTGGCTCGATGGGCAGCGCGTTCCGTGTCCCGGTGGTCACCCAGACGCCCCTCGACGCGGCGGTGACCGAAGCGCAGGCACGGGGGATCACCGTGTACGCCGCGGTGCCGCGTGGCGGACGCCCACTGCCCGCCTGCGATTTGCGTGTTCCTGCGGCCGTCCTCCTCGGGGGGGAGGGCCCCGGACTGCCGCAGGATCTGATGGAGCTTGCCGATGAGAGGCTGTCCATCCCTATGAGGCCGCCGGTGGAATCGCTGAATGTCGCCACCGCAGCTGCGCTCGTGGCGTATGAAGCCATGCGGCAGCGGGAAGGAATGGGGTTCTGATGCCATCGCTCTTCGACGAACCGGATACAGGGGGCGGATCCACCCCTTCCGCGCCGCTTGCCGAGCGCATGCGGCCGCGCACCCTGGACGAGTTCATGGGTCAGGAGTCGCTGATCGGGCGAGGCCGGCCGCTCCGTCAAGCAATCGAAGGAGATCGCCTCCAGTCCGTGATCCTCTGGGGGCCGCCCGGCACGGGCAAGACGACACTCGCCCGGCTGATTGCCGGGGCCACGCGCGCGCACTTCATCTCATTCAGCGCGGTCCTCTCCGGCATCAAGGAAATCCGCGCGGTGATGACGGAAGCCGAGGAGGCTCGCCGACGGCTGGGACGTCGCACGATCCTGTTCATAGACGAGATTCACCGGTTCAACAAGGCCCAGCAGGACGCCTTTCTCCCTCGCGTCGAAGGGGGCGATATCGTGCTCATCGGCGCAACGACGGAGAACCCCTCGTTCGAGGTGAACTCCGCGCTGCTGTCGCGCTCGAAAGTGCACGTGCTGAAGCCGCTCGGCCCCGAGGTGGTGGTGGGCATCCTCCGCCGGGCACTCGAGGATCAGGAACGCGGGCTTGGGTCGCTGGGACTCACAGCGGAGGAAGAGGCACTGATGGGAATCGCGCGCTACGCGAACGGCGATGCGCGAATCGCCCTGAACCTGCTGGAGCTTGCAGGGGCCACCGCCTCGTCGACCGGCCGGATCGATACGGCGCTCGTTGCCGACCTGGCGCAGAACCGTGCCCTGCTCTACGACAAGACAGGTGAAGAGCACTACAACCTGATCTCCGCCCTGCACAAGTCGATGCGCAACAGCGACCCGGACGCCAGCGTCTACTGGCTCGCCCGCATGCTCGAGTCCGGCGAGGATCCGCTGTACGTGGCGCGCCGGATGGTGCGTTTCGCGTCGGAGGATGTCGGCAACGCCGACCCCCAGGCTCTGGGAATCGCCCTTGCTGCCAGGGATGCCGTGCACTTCATGGGGATGCCCGAGGGGAACACCGCGCTCGCGCAGGCGGCCATCTACCTGGCGGCCGCGCCGAAGAGCAACGCCGTCTACAAGGCGTACCTGGCGGCTGCCGATTCAGCAGCGCACGAGCTCGCGGAGCCGGTCCCCTTGCACCTGCGCAATGCCTCGACGAGCCTGATGAAGGAGCTGAACTACGGGAAGGGCTATCGCTACGCCCACGACGAAGCCGAGGGCGTAGCGGATATGGAGTGCCTGCCGCCCGCGCATGCGGGGCGGCGTTTCTATAGGCCGACGAGCCGCGGATTCGAGGCCCGTATCGCGCAGCGGCTCAAGGAAGCGCGGTCTTCACCTTCGCGAACATCTCCTCGCGCAGAGGAAGAATGAACGAGAAGCGGAAGTCTCCCTGCATCCGGCCCACGGGTATCCCGACGAGCTGCCCGTCGGTGCTGAGCACCCCGCCTCCGGAGACGCCGGGATGCCCATCCGTCAGGCAGGTCACCAGCTTGTTGGGCGTCCGCTGACCCACATAGCCAGTCCCGACGATGATGCCCTTCGAGTAGTCGTTGCCCAGACGGAAGATTGGGTCGGCGAACTCGAAACCATAATCGAGATTCACCTTGAGGGGCGGCAGATCGATGGGTTCGTTCACCTTGAGGATCGCCCAGTCGCCCGGATCCACCTCTACCCGTGCGTCGCCGGCGTCGATCACGCGGGCGGTCAGCGCCCGTCCCTGATGCATCAGCTTGATGGACGTGATTTCGCGCGGGTCGGCCGCGCCCTCCTGCCCCAGGGGGATGACGCCGTGCTTCACCGTGATGAAGTAGCCGTTGCCCAGGTACCCCGCCGTGCCGTAGCTGCTCGAGCCACGGTCGTCGTAGGAATACAGCTCGACAAAGCTCTGGCGCCTCTCGCGGATCAGGGTCAGGGGCAGGAGACCCATCTCGGACTGCAGCTGGCGCTTTACGTCCTCGACGATGGCTGCATGGCCCATCTCCGCCATGTGGGCGGCATCAGCCAACAGCGTCCCGGTTGTGCCCGTAGCCACAGCCGGCTGGACTTTACGGAGTTGATCGATCTCCGCGCGAAGGGCGGCGATCTGCTCCACCTCGACCCCCGGCCGGGCGGCCAGGCTTCCGAGGCCGAAGAAGAGCGTGGCAAACGCTGACGCGATGACCACCGGAACTACGACGATACGGCTTCTGGACATACGATCTCCAAGTTCGGCAACTGGAGCAGCTCGCCACGAGTGCAGAGCTTCCAGCTTTGCGCACCCCGGACATGGGGTTAGCCCTTTTCGCTTGGAACAGACAGGGATCCGACCGACGACTTGCTGGGATGTCAGAACTGTAACCCGGCTGCTTACAAACTGTCAAGCGTAATCGTTACGCACTTACGAAGTTGGTCACCATGCCTACCGTGCTCGCTTCGGACGCTTGCGCAGGATCCAGGTCGTCATGCACCGCTCGTCCTGAACGACAGTTGTTTTCAGCGGATCCAGCAGATCCCCGCCGAGATCCCGCGTCCATCCCATGAGCATCGGCTCGTCGACGAGATACCGCTCGCTGCCGTCCGGCAACTGGTAGCGCCGGCCTGCGACCTGCCGCATCCGGGCTTCCATCCCGATCGTCGAGGCCAGACGGCAGAACAGCATCCCGCCCGGCTTCAGTACCCGCCATGACCCCCGAAGCATCGCGCCGAACTGCTCATCGTCGCGTGCGAAGTGCAGGACGGCGCTGCTCAGGACGACGTCCGCAAATGCATCGGGAAACGACAGCGCCTCCAGCCTCTCGACCCTGAAGTGATCCGGCGGAACTCCCGCCTCGTGCAGGATCGGCAGCCGGCGGAGGGCCTGAATGGCCCGCTCGTCGCTGTCAGCGCCGAAAACGTCGAACCCTGACCGCAGCAGGTAGACCAGATTCCGGCCCGTCCCGCATCCCGCATCGAAGACGCGCATCGACGGTACCAGACGCCCCCGCAGAAGCTGGTCGAAGAGGTAGATGTCGATCTGGCCGAACTGCTCCGCGAGATCCCGCACGGCGTTAGTTGCAGGCCAGCGGAAGGGAACCGGGGAACGAGGTGCGCGGGTTGCGAAGGTCCACCAGCTCCTCCTCCCGCAGGTCACGGCCGCGTTCCCGCAGATGCCCCGCAAACACATCCCGTGCGAGGGGGGCGTCTTCTGGGACGGGAAATCCGCCTGGCGGCATGACCGGCGTGAGGATGTTGTCACCGCCGGTGGCAAGGAAGTCGCTGGCCACGACCGTGAGGAACTCGTGGTCCTGCACCGGAGTGCCAGAGGGTCGGAGCAGATCCACCGCGACTGCCCCCTGCTCACACCCGGCCCGGACGCGAACGCCCGCCACCCCCAGGATCCTGCTCGTACGCTGCAGCTGCCTGGCCAGCACGGCCCGGAGCTCGGCGCCCGTGAGGCGAATCGGCACCAGCCGGTCGTCGAACGGCATCATCTCGTACACGTGCCCGTACAGAAGGGGACCGGCCGGCAGATCGGCACGGAGCCCGCCGGTCGTGTTGTACAGGGCGGCGTCCGCACCCGCTATTCCGCTGAGGAGCGCATCGGCGAAGAGGTTCCCCAGCGGGGATTCGACCGCCCCGCCCCGCCGAACGGGGGTAGCGGCCGCGACACCCAGCGGGCGCGACTTCACCGCCTCGGCCTTCTCTACGGCGGGAGCCAGCACCGCCTGGATGGTCGTGTCGGCCGAGACGACCGCTCCCTCGTAGCGCGGCAGGCCCCCAGCCGGCGCAGTTGACGTCTCCGGGAGGCACACACCGGCCTGCGTCCCCTCGCGTGCGCAGAGATCGCGAGGGGGAAAGATCCTGCGGTCGAGGACCCGCCCCCCGGGCCGCTCGACGATCAGATCGACGCGACCGAACGCGCGTCCTCCGGCGAACGATTCGATGATGGGAATCCCATTCACCACGTGCGCCATTCCCGCATGGCTGTGTCCGGCCACGATCACGTCTACCAGCCCGGGCCGCAGCTCGCCGGCCACACCCATGATCTCTCCGGCAGGGTTGCAGGAGGACAGATCGGCGGGATCGTCGAAGCTCTTGCAGCGACCTCCCGCGTGGGCACTGACGATGACGATCGCGGCCCCGTCGCGCCGGAGGCGTTCGGCATGCTCGACGATGGTGGAAGAAAGAGGCGCAATCCTGAGCCCCACGACATTGCTGGAGGTCGTCGCCGAGAGCGCTTCGCTCGTCATGACGCCGATGATCCCGATCCGCACCCCGGCCGCATCGATCGTGGCAGTCGGCCGCACGTTCGGCCACTCCACCGGACGCCCTGTCGACTCGTCGATGAGGTTCGCCGCGAGGAACGGAAACCGGGCCTCCGCCGCCCGTGCTTTCAACGCCCCGCGGGGATCATCGTAGGGCCCCACCGGAACGGACGCAGGTCCCACAGGACCGAAGTCGAACTCGTGGTTCCCCACTGCCGCCGCCGTGTAACCGAGCGCATTGTAGGCGGCCACCACCGGGGCCCCTTCTCCCAGGTTCGACTCGAGTGTGCCCTGGAACATGTCACCGGCATCGATCAGCAGCACTGCCCCGCCGTCGCGTGCGCGTGCCGCCCGCAGGGCCTCGACGAACCCTGAGAGCAGCGCAAGCCCCCCGACGCCGTCCCGGGGCAGCACCCCTCCATGCAGATCGTTGGTCCCGACCACCGACAGAATGGCGGGAGCGGCTTCGGCAGACGGGCTCGACCGTGTCTGCTTGGAGGCCGCGCACGCCGCAAGCGCCAGCGCGAGGCACGCCGCGACCTGCAGCCGGATCGCCCGCGGCGCGTGGCTCAGAAGTGCTCCGTTCATGAGTCCCGCGCTGCTACGCGATCAGCGTCCGAAGCCGCTGCAGGTGAACCGGAACGGCATCACGCGGCTCGTCCTCCGCCTCGTACTCCAGCACGACATAGCCGCGGTAGTTCACGTCGCGCAGAATCTTGACAATGCGCTCGAGGTCCGCCGGTCGCTTCGGCCCCTTCCCCGGAGAGATCTCTGTCTTGACCTGCG
>JACCXG010000580.1 GCA_013697225.1 Acidobacteriota bacterium | reverse complement strand
CGTCCGTATGCGGATGCGGCGCCAATGGCCTTCTTGACCGGCGCTTCCGCAGGGGTGGCAGGCGGCGCATCGAGTTTGAGCGGATCGGCCGGGTGCACGAATGCCACGGCAGGGTCACGGGCGAGTGCGTCGAGGAGCGAGACCGGCACCGTGGCGGCCACGAAGTTCCGGCGACGGAGAACGGCGCCCCCTCCACCTCCGTGGCTGGCGGTTGAACTGGCATCGCCTATGGTGCTCTTCAGGATCTCGCTCTGGGAATACTGCTCGTCCGGCGAGGCGCCGGACCGCTCCGGGTTCAGCTCCACGAGCACATTCACGTAAGCGTCATCCGCTCTGGGCTGATCCTCCAGCCTCCCGCGTCTCACGAGCCGCTTTCTCGCCGGTCCCGCGGTATCGCGCATGGCCGACAGGTCGCCCGGGGAGGCCGACGCCAGGGCGGGAGCAGGGGGCACCCCGCCGTCCGGGGAGGTAGATACGGCGCACGCCACCGTCGTGGCGGCGTCGGACCTGATCGCGTTCACCGATCGATCGCCATTACGCACGACACGCAGGCGGGGGTGCAGCCGGCGTGCACTGTCGGTCTCTGACATCTGACGCTCCTGTGGTGTGCCTGCGAAAATCCAGTCCACCCGCCTCTCCACTGCCGCAGTCTGTCGAGCCCGCGCGTCACATGACGGTATGCCTGGACTGCCGAATGGTAGCGGATCCGCCCCTCCCGGGAGAGCCCCTCACCCGGGAAGTGTCATACCCTTGCATGTGAATGGCTGATCCCACTTCCCCCACGGTTGCGGACGATCCACGCGGACAGACCGGCGCGGCCTCCCATCCGCACGATCGAGCATTCTTCGGGCATCCCCGCGGGCTGTCGACGCTGTTCTTCACGGAAATGTGGGAGCGGTTCAGCTACTACGGCATGCGGGCGCTGCTCATCCTGTTCATGACGGCGCCGGTAGCCAGCGGCGGGCTCGGCTTCGACACGGCATCGGCAGGCGCCGTGTACGGGCTGTACGCCTCCATGGTGTACATGATGACGCTCCCGGGAGGCTGGATTGCCGATCGGCTGATCGGGCAGCGCCGCGCCGTGCTCTACGGCGGGATCATCATCTCCCTCGGGCACTTCAGCATGGCGGTTCCGTCGCTTGCGACCTTCTACATCGGTCTCTTTCTCATCGTCATCGGCACGGGACTCCTGAAAGGCAACGTGAGCGTCATTGTCGGGCAGCTGTACCGGCAGGGAGACGTCCGCCGGGATGCCGGCTTCTCGATTTTCTACATGGGCATCAACCTCGGGGCGTTCATTGCCCCGCTGGTCTGCGGCTACCTGGGGCAGCAGGTCAACTGGCATCTCGGATTCGGCGCCGCCGGGGTCGGGATGGTGCTGGGGGTGGTGCAGTACGTGCTCGGATCGAAGTACCTGGGGGATGCGGGCCTGGAGCCGGCTCCCTCCGCCTCCCCACAGGCGTTCGACGATCTGAAGCGGCGCGTCATCATCGGCACGCTTGCCGCGGCGGCGCTCCTCGTCGCATTTGCTGCCGCGAGCTACACGGGAGCACTGGCGATTACCGTGAACCAGGTCGCTGACGGCGCCGGTTATTTCCTGCTGATCGCCACCGTCGCGTTCTTCTGCTGGCTGTTCTTCGGCGGCGACTGGACGCCCGAGGAACGGAGGCGCCTGTACGCCATCGGGGTCTTCTTCCTGGCTGCGGCGCTCTTCTGGTCCGTCTTCGAGCAGGCGTCGACCACCCTGAATCTTTTCGCCGACCGCGACACGCGCACGGAGCTCTTTGGCTGGGCCTTTCCAAGCAGCTGGTTCCAGTCGCTCAACTCGCTCTACATCATCGCGCTCGCGCCGGTGTTCGCGTGGATGTGGGTCCGCCTCGGCTCGCGGGAGCCGTCCACGGCAGCAAAGTTTGCCGTGGGGCTCATCTTCGCGGGCGCCGGCTTCGGGATCCTCATCGTGGCCGCACGGCTGGCGCAGCAGGGTGTTCAGGTCAGCCCCATGTGGCTGGTGGTGACCTACCTGCTGCATA
>JACCXG010000544.1 GCA_013697225.1 Acidobacteriota bacterium | reverse complement strand
CGCCAAACCGCTCGTACAGCTTCCGCTTCGTGATCTCGTCGGTCCTGCGGGTGCCCGGCGACAGGATCTCGACGACCAGATCCGGTGCGCCGCGGACGTGCTGCTCCGTGAGCACCCCCGCTCGTTCGCGGGAGATGTACATCAGATCGGGCTCGACCACGTCGAGGTCCGAGAACACGACGTCGAGTGGCGCCGCAAACACCGCGCCCACTGGATGGTGGGTCAAATATGCTGTGAGGGCACCGGACAGCGTCATGGAGACCGTCTGGTGCTTCGTGTTGGGCGAGGGCGTCACGACGTGCTCCCCATCGATGATCTCGTGCCGCCTGCCGTCGTTCGGGAAGTTGAGGAAGTCCTCGTACGTGAACTTCACGGACGGCGACTGCGCAGGGTTCACGTTCTCACTTCCTCCCATCAGGGGATCCTACCATCGCGCCTGCCCAGTCGAGCCCCAGGCGCACGTCGCTGCACGGAGCGTTCCGCAGAGGATTGTTTTCGTTTATGGCGCTGATATGTAGCGCATCGCAGTTCCCGCACCGTGCCTGACGACTTGATGTCGTAAGTCCTGCCATCCCGTGCGCGGATCGGGATATGGATCACGCGAGAAGCGACGGGGAGGTGTGTCCAGAGTACAGTTGTGCGCGGCCGTGATGCTCGACCACTCCGACAACCTGCGCCCGCACCGCACCGAACGCGTCATCACCTCAGGGCGCTTCCTTCTGGCGGTGTTTCTCCTCATCGCCCTCGAAGTCGATCCCGTCGATCCGGCGCGATACGCCCATGTTCTGGAGCGCCTCGCAATGGTCTACCTGACCTATGCCGGCGTGATCGCCCTCCTTGCCTGGACCAGACGCACCACGCCCCGCTACCTGCCGCTGATCACACACGTCGCGGATCTGGTCCTCTTTTCCGTGGTCATGTACCTGACGGAGGGTCCGACCAGCCCGTTCTTCATCTACTTCATCTTCGCGACAGTCTGCGGTGCGTTGCGGTGGCACGGTCGCGGGGCACTCCTGACCGGAGCCGCCGCGCTGGCGGCTTACGTGATCGTGGTGTTTACCGGGTCCGCCGTTCTGCTCCCGGGGGAGCCGTTCGATCGGGCGCGGTTCATTACCAGGTGCACGCAGCTGGGGGTCATCACGCTGCTGCTGGCCTACTTCGGGATGTACCAGCGTCGCCTGCAGACCGAGATCGCCAGCCTCGCCGCATGGCCACGGCGGTTGCCGGCTGAAGAGTCTGCCGCGGTCCGCGACGTGCTCACGCACGCTGCCGCGATTCTCCGGGTACCCCGGCTCATCCTGACCTGGCAGCAGGAAGAGGAGCCATCACTGCGGATCGCGGTGCATGAAGGGGAGCGTTTCAATCTGTCACGGGAACGGCCGGACGTATTCGGAACGCTCGTTGAAGAGCGCCTCAGCCGCTCGAGCTTCTTCTGTGACGATGCGTCGGCACGCTCGTCGTTTGTCGTCTATCGAGTCCCGGGCGGGTTCGATTCCATGCGGGACCGGCCCCTGGACCGGACCTTCTGCGAGCGCTATGGGGTGAAGAGCGTTCTTGCGCTCCGCATTGCGACCGATGCCATCGACGGCCGCCTCTTCGCACTCGACCGCACATCGCCGTCCATCGACGATCTCCTCCTCGGCGACATCGTCGGACGGCTGGTTGCCGGCGCCCTCGAGCAGCAGGCGCTCATCATGCAGTTGCGGGAGTCGGCGGCGGGCCAGGAACGGCTTCGGCTCGCGCGCGAACTGCACGACGGGGTCCTGCAATCACTCACAGCCGTGGGGCTTCAGGCCGGACGGCTCCGCACCCTTGTCCGCGAAGGATCCGGTGACGCGGGACCGCGTCTGGAACTGCTGGAGAACACAATCGTTGCGGAGCAGCGGCGCCTGCGGGAGCTTCTGGACGACTTGCGCCCGGGGCGCCTGGCGGAACAGACGCACGTGGATCCAGGTGCCCGTCTGCGAGAGGTCGTGACCCGCGTCGGACGTGAATGGGAAGTTCACGTCCGTTGCGACCTCGCGCGTGACGTGCCGCAGGTGTCACGCCGTTTCGCTCACGAGATCTGCCGAATGGCGGAGGAATCGGTCGTGAACGCCATCCGTCATGGCGGGGCGACGGAAGTGCACGTGGCGCTCGAGCTCGCGAGTGCCGACACGTTTTCCCTCCGCGTGAGCTACAGCGGGCGTGGATTTGCCAGCTTCAGCGGGCGCCACGACCTGGCATCGCTCATCCGGATGCAGCTCGGGCCCCGGACGTTGAAGGAGCGCGTCGCCGAGCTCGGAGGGGACCTCGTCATCGACTCGGACGAAGGG
>JACCXG010000537.1 GCA_013697225.1 Acidobacteriota bacterium | reverse complement strand
TGACGAGATCGTCCTCACCCCTGCGCTGTCGAGGGTGTTCAGGCAGCGCAGGTAGACCGAGAGCCGGTTGGTGGTCAGCTCCGACACCGGCTCGAGGCCGTCCCTGGCCGGCAGCGGCCCGGCGTCGGGCTTGTGCTTTCTCTTCACAAGCTCACGATTCTACCAACGCCGCCGGGGCTGGAACACTGCTGCTGACGGTTCCCGCTTCCAGTTCCCAGTTCCCAGTTGCCAGTTCCCAGTTGCCAGTTGCCAGTTGCCAGTTGCCAGTTGCCAGTTCCCCAGTTGCCCGCTTCCTGCTCCCAGCTTCCAGGCTCCCGCTTTCTGCTTCGAGCTTCCGCTTCGCGCTGTCTTCAGTTCGGATGACGTTGAGTTGGAAGTTGGGCGTTGGGAGTTGGGCATTGGGCGTTGCCAGTTCGGCGACTGGCAACCCCCAACTGGCTATAATCCCCGCGTGAGCACCGCGACCCTTCCCGCAGCCGAGCCGGAGCCGAACGTTCGCACGATCGCCGATCTCCCGTTCCACGTCATGGGGCGGTACCACAAAGCCATGGCCATCGGGCGCTGCCGCGGCACTGCCATAGACGGGATGTCGAGCAAGGAGGTCTTCGAGCGCGTCCGCGATATCTCGTTTGGCCTTGCCGGGCTCGGCGTGACCCGCGGAGACCGTGTCGCCATCGTGTCCGAGAGCCGGCCGGAATGGGTGCTCGCCGACCTGGCGGTCCTCGCCCTGGGTGCCGTGCTGGTGCCGGTGTACCCCACCCTCTCGGGCTCGCAGGCGAAGTACATCCTCCAGGATTGCGGTGCAGGCGTCGTCATCGTCTCGACCGAGACGCAGCTCGAAAAGATTGAGGGGCTGCGCCCGCACCTGCCCGCCCTCAAGGCCATCGTCGTGATCGAACCGGGGGATGTGCCGCATGCGCCGCACGTGCTCAGCCTCGACGAGCTCGGCCGGCGTGGACACGGCCGGATGACGGGGGAGTGGGGCGCAGGGCGGGACTTCCGGGAAACCGCGCGGCAGGTGCAGCCGGCCGATCTGGCCACCATCATCTACACGTCCGGAACGACGGGTGAGCCGAAAGGGGTCATGCTCACCCATGCGAACCTCGTGTCGAACATGTTCGCGGGGGCCGAGGTGCTGAAGCTCGGTCAGGAGGACGTTGCCGTCTCCTTCCTTCCGCTGAGCCACGCGTTCGAACGCATGGTGTCCTACATCTACCTGCTGTGCGGTGTCACCTTTGTGTTCGCCGAGTCCCTGGAGACGATCGCGCGCGACGTGTCTGCCGTCAGGCCGACGGTGTTCACCGGGGTACCGCGCGTCTACGAGAAGATCCACGCCCGGGTGCTCGAGAAAGGACAGGCGGGTTCAGCCGCCAAGGCAGCCCTCTTCCGGTGGGCGGTTGGTGTGGCGAATACCCGCGGCCGCCTGATGCTGCGCGGCCGGCAGCTTTCACCCCTCGCATCCGTGCAGGTCAGGCTGGCCGACAAGCTGGTGTTCTCGAAAGTCCGTGCCGGGATGGGTGGGCGCGTTCGCTATCTCGTCTCCGGCAGCGCGCCTCTCCCGGTATCCACCGCCGAGTTCTTCTACGGCGTGGGTCTGCCGATCGTGGAAGGCTACGGCCTCACCGAGACGGCACCCATCCTGACGGTCAACCCTCCGGATGCGCCGCGAGCCGGGACGGTCGGCCGGGCCATCCGTGACGTCCAGTTGCGCATCGCGGCCGACGGGGAGATCCTCGCCCGCGGCCCCAACATCATGAGCGGCTACTACAACAAGCCGGAGGCGACAGCCGAGGTCATTCGCGATGGCTGGTTCCACACCGGAGATATCGGCTCGCTCGACGCCGACGGCCACCTCGCGATTACCGATCGCAAGAAGGACCTCCTGGTCACTTCGGGCGGCAAGAAGATAGCGCCCCAGCCCATCGAAAACGCCCTGAAGCAAAGTCCGCTCATTGCTGAAGCGGTCGTTCTCGGCGACCGCCGACGGTATGCCGTCGCCCTGGTGGTACCCGAGTTCGGGGCGTTGGAACGCCGTCTCCAGGAGCTCGGCGCGCCTCCCGCCGATCGCGCGGCGCTCGCCACGAGGCCTGACGTTGTCGCGCTGTATCAGACGATCATCGACGAGCTCAATGCGGACCTCGCCCAGTTCGAGCGAATCAAGAGGATTGCGCTCCTGCC
>JACCXG010000191.1 GCA_013697225.1 Acidobacteriota bacterium | reverse complement strand
TCCTCGTCGCTCTGGAGATTGCTGCCTCCGGGGGCTTCTACGTCATCTTCTTTGGCGTGGCGGCGCTCGCCATCGGCAGCCTCCACCTGTTCGGCCTGGCCGGGCCGACATGGTTCCAGTTCCTTCTCTTTTCCGTCGTCTCGGTGGCCTCACTGCTGCTGTTCCGGAACCCCACCCTCCAGCTGATGCACGGGAGCCGCTCGGGCGAAGACGTTGACAGTCTGGTCGGTGAGAGTGCGACGCCGCTCGAAGACATCCCGCCGGCGGGCGTCGGGCGCGCCGAGTTGCGGGGGGCGGTGTGGTCTGCCCGGAAGCCGGGTCCGCGGTGCTGACGCGGGGCCAGCGGTGCACGGTCGTGCGTGTGAACGGCCTGATGATTGTTCTGGAGCCTGAAGGGGGAGTACCTCAATGACGGGTGGGCTGATCGTCTTCTTCATCCTGGCACTGCTGGTGTTGATCATCATTGCCAAGACCGCCATCGTCGTTCCGCAGCAGAGTGCGTATGTGGTCGAGCGCCTCGGCCGCTACAGCGGGACGATCTCGGCCGGTTTTCACGTGCTGCTGCCCTTTGTCGATTCCATCCGGTACCGGCACTCGTTGAAGGAGACCGCTATCGACATTCCGGCGCAGGTCTGCATCACGCGAGACAACGTGCAGGTGGGTGTAGACGGAGTGTTGTACCTGAAAGTGTTGAACCCCGAGAGGGCGTCGTACGGCATCTCGGACTACCTGTTCGGGATCACCCAGCTCGCCCAGACAACGTTGCGCAGCGAGGTGGGGAAGATAGACCTCGACAAGACGTTCGAGGAGCGGACGAACATCAACACATCGGTCGTGAGCGAGCTCGACAAGGCATCGGATGCCTGGGGCGTGAAGGTGCTCCGCTACGAGATCAAGAACATCACTCCGCCGCACGACATTCTGGCGGCGATGGAGAAGCAGATGCGGGCCGAGCGCGAGAAGCGCGCCGTAATCCTGACGTCCGAAGGCGCGAGGGATGCGGCCATCAACACCGCAGACGGCGTGAAGCAGGAAGTCATCAAGGCATCGGAAGCGCGGAAGACCCAGCAGATCAACGAGGCGGAGGGAGAGGCCGCAGCGATCATGGCGGTCGCCACCGCGACAGCCGAGGGTATCCGCCGCGTGGCCGAGGCGATCACGCTCTCCGGCGGGTACGAAGCGGTACAGCTCCGCGTTGCCGAGCAGTACGTGCACCAGTTCGGCGAGCTGGCGAAGAAGAGCAACACGCTCGTGCTGCCGGCGAACGTCGCCGATGTGGGGTCCATGATTGCCCTGGCGATGAAGGCCATCAGCCGCGACGAGGGACGCCCAGAAGCATCGGGGATGCCCCGCGGCATCCGCTGAGCCCTTCAGATTGCCCTCAGGCGCTCGGCCGCCCGTTCGAGCGTCTCTTCTTTCTTGGCAAAGCAGAAGCGGACCACCAGGGGCGCCGCTGATCGATAGAGCATCGAGGAAGTCGGAATGGACGCGACACCATGCTCCCTCGTGAGCCGGATCGCGAACTCCGCGTCAGGTTCCGTGCTGATGCCGGAATAGTCCATCAGCTGGAAGTAACCTCCCCGGCACGGCAGCGGTCGGAATTTCGAGCCTTCCATCAGCCGCAGGAAGTCATCGCGCTTCGCCTGGTAGAAGGCGGGGATCTCGTCGAGGCCGGCTCGCGTGGAAAGCAGGTCCGCAATCGCGTGCTGGACCGGAGTATTCGTGGAGAACGTCACGAACTGGTGCACCTTCCTGATTTCCGCAGTCAGAGCCGCCGGCGCGGCCGCGTAGCCCACTTTCCAGCCGGTGACGTGATAGGTCTTGCCAAAGGATCCGATCACGATACTCCTGGCCGCCAGCTCGGGATGCCCGGCCATGCTGTGATGCCTCGCGCCGTCAAAGATGATGTGCTCGTACACCTCGTCACTCAGGATGAAGATTCCGCTCTCGCGCACGAGAGCCGTGAGCGCATCGACATCACTGGCAGTGATGATCGCGCCGCTCGGGTTGTGCGGCGAGTTGATCATCAGCAGCCTGGTGCGGGGGGTAATCGCGTCGCGGACGCGATCCCAGTCAATCCGGTAGTCCTCCAGACCGAGCGGGACCACGACCGGAACCCCACCGTTCAACTCGATTGCCGGGATGTAGGAGTCGTAGCAGGGTTCCATTACGACCACCTCGTCACCCGGATGCACCAGAGCGGCGACGGTGTCGAAGATGGCCTCGGTGGCTCCTGACGTGACGGTAATCTCGGTATCAGGGTCGTATCTGTGACCGTGGGCCTCCTCGTACCTGGCGGCGAGCGCGTGCCTCAGCGGCTCGACGCCCGGCATGGGGGCGTACTGGTTGGCGCCCGCCCGCATGTGGCGGGCGACGGCATCCACCAGGCGTGGGTCGCAGTCGAAGTCGGGAAAACCCTGAGACAGATTTATGGCGCCCGTTTCGGCCGCCAGCTTCGACATGACCGTGAAGATTGTCGTGCCGACAGCCGGCAGCCGTGAGCGCAGAACAGGCATGCTCATGGGATGGCTTCGAAGACGCCGCCAATCCGGTTCTTGCGTACGCGGTTCCAGTCGAAGTGCTGGCCGTTCATGGCGATGTAGACCCCCGGTGGCAGCACTTGCACGAACGAGAGGGCGCTGCCCAGGTTGAACAACCCGTCGGAGCTGCCAAACGCGTACGGCACCATCGCACCCGTCAAGACGACCGTTTTCGCGTCCAGCTTCGCGGCAGCAAGGGCTGCCGCCGTTTCCACCATCGTGTCGGTGCCATGCGTGACGACAATGGCGCGTTCGGCGGCGTCACCCACGCGGCGGACGATCTCGCCGCGACCCTCGTCGTCGAGGTCCAGGCTGTCGACCATCATGACGGTGTCGACGGAGACCTCGAGGCGGCACCGGCCACGGCGAAGCATGTCGGGCACGTGCGTGTCCCTGAAGTACAGGCGGCCTGTCAGTTCGTCGTACTCCTTGTCGAACGTCCCGCCTGTCACCAGGATTCGTATGCTCATGTGCGGTGGCACACTACTGAGGCTCACGGAGCCGGCTCGCGCGGAACAGATCGTCAGCGGACGACAGCATGACCCGCCGCAGCCGCTCCTGGTAGTTCTCCGGCAGCTCTTCGAGGAAGCTCCTGACACGCCCCGCGGCCGCCGGAGAGCGGTGTCCCCTGAGGGTGGCATCGGTCCAGCGCTTCGGGAAGAAGATGTCCCCTGTCTGCTGGATCTCCTGAAGCAGCTCGAGCGCCGGCGTAATCAGGGGTTCGGCCCATGCGGCGCGAAGGGGATGGTGCAGGTAGCCAACCGCCTGCAGGACCCAGGCCTCGCGGCTGCGATTCCTCACGTCTGCGAGGCTCATGAAAAAGGCCAGACGCCCGGCTGGATCGGCTGACAGGGCGGGCATGACGAACTCCAGCTGTGCCCTGCGATCGGGATTCTCGGTGCGCGCGCTCTGCCGCTTCAGGATCGCCTGCCATCCCGGAACCTCGCGGACGGCGAGCTCCATGGCCAGCGTGATGTAGTCTGGCTCCGCCAGGGTCAAGCCTGGCACGACCCTCGTGCCGTTCCAGACCTCCTCCAGCCACGCAAGAGTCGCCGGCACGCTGGACGTATCGCGCAAGGCGTTGAACCA
>JACCXG010000505.1 GCA_013697225.1 Acidobacteriota bacterium | reverse complement strand
CGGTCGGCCTGGCCCGCGAGGTGGCGGAGGAGGGCATCCGCGTCAATGGGGTGCGAGTGGGGCACGTCTACACGGACATTCACGCGTCAGGGGGCGAGCCCGACAGGGTCGACCGCGTCAAAGGACTCGTACCGATGAAGCGCGGGGGGCAGCCCGAGGAGGTCGCCCGCGCGGTCCTCTGGCTTTTATCGGATGAGGCGTCGTACTGCACGGCGACGTTCCTGGACGTCGCAGGCGGGCGTTGAGCAGGGGGCGGCAGTGCAGGCCCGAGACGCAGCAATGGACGCCATGCGCGCCATGCCCGGAAGCGAGATGCCCGAGACCCTCAGCACCGCCTGTTTCAGAGCGCCGCAGGCCCTGAGGCGACCGTGGTGATTACGTCCGTCAGAATAGTTCCGACGTCCCCTTCCACCTTCAGTTGGGCCAGATCGTCACCGCGCGTGCGGCCACGGTTCACGATCGCGATCGGCAGGCCGGCTTCGTGCGCGAGGCGGACCAGGCGGAAGGCGGAATAGACCATCAAGGACGAGCCTGCAACGAGGAGCGCGTCGGCGTGTGCGAGCGCCTCTCGCACGGCCTCGTTCCGCTCGCCGGGCACGTTCTCGCCGAAAAAGACGACGTCCGGCTTGAGCAGGCCGCCGCAGCGCTCGCAGCGCGGCGCCACAAACGACTCGATGACGGCGGCGTCGATGTCGGCATCGCCGTCCGGCGCTGCTGCCGGCAGCGGCTCCCACCCGGAGTTCGCAGCCGCCATGGCCTCCTGAAGACTATTGCGCGGCGTGCGCTCGCGGCAGCCCAGGCAGACGACGACGTCGAGGCGGCCATGGAGATCGACCACTGCCCGGCTGCCGGCGCGCTGATGCAGGCGGTCCACGTTCTGGGTGACGAGCCGCGACAGCGTGCCGGCAGCCTCCCAGGCCGAGAACGCGCGATGCGCCGCGCCGGGCGCTGCGGCTGTAAAGCGGGGCCAGCCGGCGTAGGCGCGCGCCCAATAGCGCCGGTAGACCGCCTCCTGCGTGCGGAACGCCTGGATCATGACCGGCGGCCGCCGTTTCCATTCCCCCTGCTCGTCGCGGTAGTCGGGAATGCCGGAAGCGGTGCTGCAGCCGGCGCCGGTAAGCGCAAAGACGCGGCGATGACCCACGAGCCACCGCTTCAACCGTTCATCCATCGAGTCGACGGTCGCCATGCCTGGATCGTACCGCAGGTGAGCGCGCCGCGCCCGGTTGGGCAGGCGACGGTCGGATCGACCTTGCCCGAGCGGCGGGCGCAAGATCGTCCCGACGAGTGCGAGCACGGGATTCGGACGGGAGGGGGCGCACAAGCCCGCCCGACGAGGCCATCACGTCTCCGCGGCGATGCGTGAGAGCGGCGGGAGGAACGCTCACCACCGTCACGCCCTCGAGGAGCTTGCCGCCAGGGAGAGTCTTCGCCTGGAAGAGGCTCGGGTGAACGCCAGGACGCACATGTCCTGGCGTTCATCTGAACCACGTCTACGAAGGTTGCCAGCTCGCCGTCAGAGCTGCGCGGGCACCACGAACGGCTGGCGGTACTCGCGGGTCAGCATCTTGTTGGCTTCGGGATCGCCGGTGCACTCCATCTTGTTCGCGTCCCAGTGCAGGGTGCGGCCAAGCCGGTAGCTGATGTTGGCCAGGTGCACCAGGTTGCAGGAGAGCGCGCCCTCTTCGATCTCTGCCGTCAGGTCCTCCCGCTTCCGGGTGCGGACGGCCTCCATGAAGTTCGCCCAGTGTTCGTCGCGCTGAGTGGCCGTCGGTCCGGGCTGCTGGTCCTTCCCCAGGAACGAGTAGTACTTGTTGTAGTTGTCCATCACGAGGTAGCCGTTCGACCCGTAGAACTGGTTGCCGACCGTGTTGCCGGGCTTCCCCTCCTGAATGCCCGCTTCATGCGGCGAGATCCAGTGCCGCACTTCGAAGGTCATCATCTTCTTCTTGCCATCGACCTCGAACTCGTACGCGGCGCTCATGGTGTTGGGCGTCTCCTGATCGTCGTCGAACATGAACTTGCCGCCGATGGCCGTCACCTTCGTCGGGTGGGTCACCCCAAGCCCCCAGCGCGCCTTGTCCATCTCGTGGATGCCCTGGTTGCCGATGTCTCCGTTGCCCGTGTCCCAGAACCAGTGCCAGTTGTAGTGGAAGCGGTTCTTCGTGAACGGCCGCATGGGCGCAGGGCCCAGCCAGAGGTTGTAATCCACGCCGGGGGGCACAGGCTCCTCGGGGGTGCGTCCGATGGTGTCGCGCCACTTGTAGCACAGCCCTCGCGCCATGTAGATGTCCCCGAACTCGCCGTTGCGCATCCGTTCCACCGCCTCTCGCAGTGCCGGTGACGATCGGCTCTGGCTTCCCTGCTGGACGATGCGGTTGTACTTGCGGGCGGCGGCGACGATCTGCGTGGACTCGAACACGTTGTGGGAGCAGGGCTTCTCGACGTAGACGTCCTTCCCTGCCTGGCACGCCCAGATCGTCTGCAGCGCGTGCCAATGGTTCGGCGTGGCAATCGACACGACGTCGATATCCTTGTTCTCGAGCATCTGGCGGAAGTCGGTGTATACCGTCGGCTTCTTCAGCCCCTTCGAATCCATGCCCTTGAGCTTGTTGCCGATGTGGGCCTCGTCCACGTCGCAGACCCCGGCGACTTCCACGTTCTTCATTCCGGTCCATGCGTTCACGTGGCTCCCGCCGCGTCCGCCCAGGCCGACGATGCCGACCCGGACGGTCTCATTCGGGCTCTGCATGCCCCGGATCGTGGCGCTTCCCGCCATGACGGCGGTGCTCATCAGGAAATGGCGGCGATTCATGCGTGCTCCTTCTGG
>JACCXG010000500.1 GCA_013697225.1 Acidobacteriota bacterium | reverse complement strand
GGGGTGATCTCCACGCGTGCGATGCCCGCCTTCAGTTCGGCTGCGCCCTGTGCGGTCGCGGGCAGGACGAGGGCGAGAAGAAGGATGGCGGCGGCCGATGCACTCACTTCGATGCACCTGCCGCCGCACCGGGCGCCTCGTACAACCGCAGCCGCTCCATCGTCCAGGGAGAGGCGCCCTCTCCTGCTGCCGTCTGGGTGAGTCGTACGAACTTCGCCCTCACAGGTGCGAACGGGATCGTGGTCGTACGGCCTCCGCCACGGCCCTGGGCGACAGGCTCGCTCCACGTCTTGCCATCGGCCGACACTTCGACGACGTAGCCGCGCGGGGCTGTCGTGGCTGGAGCGCCACCCTCGCCGCCCGGAATCACCTGCGACTCGAACTGGACTTCCGTCAGGGTTACCGGGTGGGGCGCCTCGATCTCGAACCACATCCCGGGCTGTTGAGGCGTACCGCTCGACCAACGCGTGAAATCGAAGGCTCCGGCCGCCGCGCCGGGGTTGTGGCTGGCCCTGGCCCGCCACGTGGCATCCGGGATCAGCGGCTGCGGCAGGGTGCTGGCCAGTTCCTCGGCAGTCCAGAGCGCGGTGCGCCCGGCTGCCGCGCCGCGGACCCGCGCGACGTCAGCTTCCGTGACGACGGACGCCGAATTTCCGAAGCTGTTACGGATGTAGCTGGCGACATCCGCGATCCACGCGTCGCTGCTCGCGCCCAGCGGTGGCATGACCTCGCCGTACGTGCGGCCGTCAAGGGGCCCGGTGAGGCCATGGAGCAGCGTGCGAATCACGTAGTCGCGGTGGCCAGTCACACGCACCGATCCGGCGAGTGCGGGCCCCCTGAGGCCCGCTCCGCCGGGCATCGGCGATCCGCGCCCGTTCTCGCCATGACAGGCGAAGCAACTCTCGGCGTACGCTGTGGCGCCACGCTCGACGGCACGGCGCTCGTCTTCCGTCAGCATCGGACCGCGGCTCCCTGGGGCCGCGGGTGGATCCAGGATGCGCCCGGCAACCCACTCGATGCCGCGCGCCGTTCGCGACTTCCCCACGGACGCCACGAGCTCCGTCGTGCCGGGCACCTTCAAGTGGTACAGCGTCAGCATCGCCTGGATGACCACGTCCGTCTCCGGATCAGTCTCTGCGACAGAGCGCCAGTCGGCCGCGAATGACGTCTCGCCAGCCTTGTAGAGGCTTTCGCTGGCGCGGATCGCCTGGACCCGCATCCCCGCGTCAGCATCCTTCAGCAGTCCTCGCGCCAGCGCTGCATCGAGGCTGCCGAGCCCCTCGAGGGTCCAGAGCCCATGGAGCCGGGCGAGCCCCGACGTGGGGGTGCGCACGAGCTTCTGCAGGGCAGGCACAACTGACCGATCCTGTTTGAGGACGAGGAGCTGCTGTGCCGTGTCGCGCCACCAGCCGTTCGGGTGGGACAGATGCGCCACGAGCTGCGCCGGCGTTTGGGCCAGCATCCGCGGCTGTGTCCGGTCCGGAGTCATCGACTCGTGGGTCAGCCGCCAGACGCGGCCGTGGCCGAGCACCGCATTGAGCTGATACTGCTTGATTTTCTCCCAGAGATACGTGCCTCTCTTCGCCCAGGGAGCCCCCTCAATCACACCGCGATACATGTCGGCGATATACAGCGTGCCGTCTGGCGCGTTGGAGATCCCGACAGGGCGGAACAGCGGATCGAGCGACCGGATGAACTCCGAGCGCGGATGCACGTTCCGGAGCTGCGTCAGCCCCTCGCTCGTGACGGGCCGCAGGCGCCTGACCGATCGCGCGACGGTTTCGCCATGAAGGTAGTCCCCGACGAGATCCTGGGGGAGTCGGTCGCCTCGATAGATGGCGTTGCCGGCAGCGGCCGTCGCGTAGATCACCGACCCGTCGGGTAGACGTGTGCCGGGGATCCCGGCCTGGACGTCGCCAACCAGGATCGGCGCGCCCCAGACGATCTCCAGATCCGGCTCGAACTGATCCGGCGGCGCGAAGTTGCCGTAGTGGACCGGGAACTGAAAGTAGCCCGGCAGGCCGCTCGCGCCGTGCTGAAACCAGACCTTGCCCCTGTCGTCCTGCGTCGCTCCCCACTGCGACGAGCTCGGCCCGGTCGCCTCCCGGATGACGCCGTTCGGCGTCCAGCGGATGCGGAACGTGTTGACGGTGCTGTACATCCAGTTGTCCATGGCCCAGAAGAGGTTCGACGGCTGAACCTCCATGCTGCCGCCACGCCCGAAGTTCGTCGTGAACACCTCCTTCCGGTCGGCAACGCC
>JACCXG010000490.1 GCA_013697225.1 Acidobacteriota bacterium | reverse complement strand
CAGGACGTTCCCGAGGAGTTCATCAAAGGGGAGCGCTTCGCCTTCATAAAGGGAACGCCGAAACTCCTGGCCTCCCCCTTCAAGTTCAGCAGGCACGGCCGGTCGGGCGCAGAAATCTCCGAACTGCTGCCAAACCTTGCGAAGGTGGCCGACGACATCACGATCGTCCGCTCGATGCAGACGACACAGTTCAACCATGCGCCGGCGCAGATTTTCATGAACACCGGGCATCAGGTGATCGGCCGGCCGAGCCTTGGATCCTGGCTCAGTTACGGGCTCGGAAGCGAGACGAGCGATCTGCCGGCGTTCGTCGTGCTGCTCTCGGGAGAGAACAACCCCGATGGCGGAAAGTCGTGCTGGGGCAGCGGCTTCCTGCCGACCACACACCAGGGAGTAGAGTTCCGGTCGGGCGCCGAGCCGGTGCTGTTCGCTGCCAATCCGGATGGTGTCGACACCGCCGTGCGCGGCCGCTCCATCGAAACGATCAACGACCTGAACCGGCTGCGCGCGCTCGACGTGCGGGATCCGGAGATCGGGACGCGGATTGCCGCGTACGAGCTCGCCTACCGGATGCAGACGAGCGTACCGGACCTGACGGATCTCTCGAAGGAACCGGCGTCGGTCCACGAGCTGTATGGCACCGAGCCGGGGGAAGCGTCCTTCGCGAACAACTGCCTCCTGGCGCGACGCCTGGTGGAGCGCGGCGTCCGCTTCGTCCAGCTGTATCACCGCGGCTGGGACACCCACGGCGCGTCCTTCGGCGAGGACATCGTCGAGAAGCTGCCGCACCTGTGCCGGCAGACGGACCGTGCCGTGTACGGGCTGGTGACCGACCTGAAAAGGCGCGGCCTGCTCGAGGACACGCTGGTCGTCTGGGGGGGTGAGTTCGGCCGTACGCCGATGAATGAGGCGCGCAACGGATCGAAGTTCCTCGGGCGCGACCACCATCCGCGTGCGTTCACCATGTGGATGGCAGGCGGCGGGCTGAAGGCGGGGATGACCCTCGGCCGGACCGACGAACTGGGCTACAACGTGGTCGAGGATCCGGTGGACGTGCACGACCTGCATGCCACGATGCTGAGGCTGCTCGGTGTCGATCACGAGAAGCTCACATACAAGTTCCAGGGGCGTGATTTCCGCCTCACGGACGTGCACGGGAAGATTGTGACGAAGATTCTGGCCTGAGGTGACTCCCGAGCCTGCGGGGGCCGAAATCTACCAGAGCGCCCGTCTTGCGGCGGCATACGCGTTCTCACGTCCTGCTGTCCACCCGCACGTCGTCGATCTCATCGCGCGCCGGCTGGGGCTCACGGCCGGCCGTCGCTGCCGGAGAGCGCTCGACATCGGGTGCGGCGCGGGACTCTCCGCTGCCGCCCTCCAGCCGGTCTCCGACATAGTCATGGGAGTCGAGCCAGCCGAAGCCATGCTGGCGCATCGGCGGAGCGTGGCGCCAGGTGTAAGCGTTGCCGTGGGCACGGCCGAGGCGCTGCCGTTCAGGGACGCGGCCTTCGACCTGGTGACCGCGGCGGGGGCGCTCAACTACGCCGATCGGACGCTGGCGCTCGGCGAGGTCGGCCGCGTGCTGGCCTCGTCTGGAACGCTGGTCATCTACGATTTCTCCGGCGGACGGAAGCTCCACGAATCCTCGGCGCTGGAGTCCTGGTTCAGCGCGTTCGAGGGGCGCTATCCCTATGGGGGGGGCTACACGCTGGACGTTCGCGCGATCGACTACGGTCCTCCGGGACTTCGCCTCGTCGCATTCGACCCGTTCGAGGTGGTGCTTCCGATGGATTTCGACGCATATCTCCAGTATGTTCTGGGCGAAACCAACGTCGAACGTGCCATCTCCGGCGGTATACCTCACACCGACGTGCTGAACTGGTGCAGGGAAACGCTCGAGCCTTTGTTCGAGCGCGGATCGATGGGAGTCGTGTTCGATGGTTATGCGGCGTTCGTCACGCCAGATCCCGAGAAGGAGTGCCTGTGAATCGTCGGACCCTGCTGAAGAGTCTCGCAACCGGTGTCGTGGTGGCCGGCCTCCCGGCTCCCGCCGCAGCGCGCCGGCAGCGTCAGACCTCCGTGGCGATCGAGGGTGACCGGTTTCTGATCAACGGCCGGCCGACGTATGAAGGACGAACCTGGCGCGGCATGCGTATCGAGGGGCTCCTCATGAACTCGCGCATGGTTCAGGGGATCTTCGACGACCTGAATCCCGACACGCGCGGCAGGTGGGTGTACCCAGACACGAAGAAGTGGGATCCGGAGCGCAACACGCGGGAGTTCATTGCCGCCATGCCGGAGTGGCGTGGCCACGGCATGCTCAGCTTCACGATCAGTTTCCAGGGAGGAAGTCCCGAGGGGTATTCCCGCGAGCAGCCGTGGCACAACAACGGCTTCCATCCGGACGGCCGGCCCCGCCCCGAGTACCTGGCACGCCTGAAGCGGATTCTCGATCGCGCCGACGAACTCGGGATGGTTCCCATCGTCGAGTACTTTTACTTCGGACAGGACGAACGGCTTGCCGATGACGAGGCGGTGAAGCGGGCGGTGCGTGAGGCTACCACCTGGCTGCTGAAGGAGGGGTACCGGAACGTCCTCGTGGAGGTCGCGAACGAGTCCGACAACCGCGCCTATCAGCAGCCCCTGATCCAGGCTCCGCGTGTGCACGAGCTCATCGAGCTTGCCAAGTCCATCACGTTGGACGGCAGGCGCCTGCCCGTCAGCGTCAGTTTCAACGGCGGGACCATCCCGCCACCCAACGTGGTTGGTGTTGCGGACTTCCTGCTCCTGCACGGGAACGGTGTGGCCGACCCGCAGCGCATTGCGGGGATGGTCGAGGCCACGCGCAAGGTGGCAGGGTACCGCACCGTCCCGATCCTGTTCAACGAGGACGACCACTTCGACTTCGACAAGCCGCAGAACAATTTCGTTGCGGCCGTAAGCCAGTACGCCTCCTGGGGCTACTTCGACTTCCGCATGAAGGGGGAGGGGTTCGACGAGGGGTTTCAGAGCGTGCCGGTGAACTGGAGCATCAGCTCGGAACGGAAGCGGGGCTTCTTTTCGCTCACAAAGGAGATGACGGGGGCCTAGCCTCCAGTGCTCTCCGGGGATTTTCGACGAACAGCTGACGGACCTCCCCTTCGCTGAAGCCCGCCGCCGCGAGGGCCGGGACGAATGTCGTGAAGACGGTGTCGAACGGCCTGAAGGCGCCGCCGCCGGGCTCGCCCGGGCGATACCAGCCGGCGTCGTGGGAGACGAGCACCCGATCGAGCAGGCCCGCCGTTTTCATCCGGCTGACGAGCTCCACATGGCGAGTGACGCTGGCCTCGCTGACCCCGTCGAACTCGACCCAGGCGCCCCGTTTTGCTGCGCCGATGTGGAACGCGGCATCCTTCTCCGACTGCGCGTGTACCCAGATGAACGATCCGAGCGGCACCTGTGCCGCCTGGAGCAGATCGAGTTGCTCGAAGGCGGCAATCCCGTTGCCGGTGTGTGAGGCGATCGGCAGGCCCGTCGCGCGATGGGTGAGAGCGGCGGCCCGCACGAGCTTCGCGTCGATGTCCGACAGCGTTCCCTCATCCACCCCGATCTTCATGAACCCGGGCTTGATGCCGGTCCCCTCGATCCCGTCCGTCCACTCCCGGGCCCAGCGGGCCGCCAGCGCCTCGGCTGTCTCGCTGTAGGCGTGCGGCGGCACGAACTTGTCCTTCGCGGCGCCGTAATAGCCGGTATTCGTCACGATGTGCAGGCCTGAGGCCTCGGCAAGGCGGCGGAGCAGGCGTGGATCGCGTGCCAGGTACGCGGGTGTGCATTCGACGAGTGTCCGGCACCCGAGATCACGTGCCTGCCGCAGGTGCGGAAGCACGGTCTTGAACACCGCATCAGCGTCGTAACGGGAGGGGCTGACCTCGGAAGCCCCGATGAAGTCCACCAGCACGTGTTCGTGCATCAGTGTCCAGCCGAGGTCTGCCAGGGCGATCGGGCCCGCCACGGTCTCGAGGGGGCGACCTGCGCCGCCGGTGTTCTGATCCTGTGACTGCAACTGCGGCGCGGCCGGTAGTGCATCAGGATTTCGACGTACGCCGGCGCGATTCCGGGCCCACCCGGGAACCACCGGGCAGACCACCGCGGCCAGACATCCGGCAACGAAGGCGCGCCGTGATCGATCAGCTTTCATGGTGTCATTCATACCGCAGGTGCCCGCGCCACGCCCAGCTGAAACTCCTCGCGGCGGGAGCCACGCCCGGTCCGGCGTGCTGCACGACCTGCGGGTGTCGGCCACCTGTCGGGATGCCACGGTCTACCACCTGGCCGTCAAGCAGGTAGTCATG
>JACCXG010000473.1 GCA_013697225.1 Acidobacteriota bacterium | reverse complement strand
GTATCGGTCAGTTACGCGGCGATTTCTCTCGCCCGGAAGATCTTTGGCGATCTGGGAGGCCTCAACGTCGTCGTGCTGGGCGCCGGCGGCATGGCGAAGCTCACGGCGGTGCACCTGCGGAGCCAGGGCGTGCGGCACGTCACCATCGCCAGCCGGACGTTCTCGGCGGCCGAGTCGCTTGCCCGGCAGCTCACGGGGCGGGCTGTTCCGTGGGAGGAGCTCGACCCTGCCCTGGCGGGAGCCGACATCGTCGTGACGGCAACGGGAGCCAACGAGCCGGTGTTGACCAGAGCGCGGGTGCACGAGGTCATGCGCCCACGGCAGGAGCGGCCGTTGTTCATCATCGACATCGCCGTTCCCCGCGACGTGGCGCCGGACGTCGGGAACCTCGAACAGGTGTTCCTCTACAACATCGACGACCTGCAGGGGATCGTGAAGGAGAACCTCGCCCGGAGGTCCGGCGAGCTCCAGCGCGCGGAGGCTATCGTCGACGAGGAAGTCGCCAGATTCACGGGCTGGCTGCAATCGCGGGATGTCATTCCCACGGTCGTCGCCCTGCGGGAGCGGTTCGAAGCCGTGAGGCGGGCGGAACTGGCCCGGCTCGAACCAAAGCTTGCCGCTCTGCCTCCCGAGGCGCGTGAGCGCGTGGACGAAATCACGCACCTGCTCGTCCAGAAGCTGCTGCTCACCCCGACCGAACAGCTCAAGGCAGCGGGGGATGAAAGCACGGTCGCCACGTACGCCGACGCGCTGAACAGGCTCTTCAGGCTGGCCGAGGAGGACGCGCCGCAGGTCAAGCCGCGCCCGGCAAAGGTCACACCGTTGCGGCGCGGATAAATGCACAATCCTTTGAGGATCGGCACCCGCGGGAGCGGGCTGGCGCTCTGGCAGGCGCGCGCCGTCGCCACACGACTGGAGGCTGCAGGCATCGCCTCCGAGCTCGTCATCGTTCGGACGGCGGGAGACCGTCTGCAGGAGGCCCCTCTCTCGGAAATCGGCGGCAAGCGTCTCTTCGTGAAGGAGCTGGAGGAGGCACTGCTGCGGCAGGAGATCGACGCAGCCGTCCACAGCGCCAAGGACATGCCCGCACTGCTGCCCGAAGAGCTGGCGCTGGCGGCCACGCTGCCGCGGGAGGATCCTCGCGACGCGCTTGTGTTGCCGGCTCACGGCACGGGTGGAGACCTGCCCGCCGTTCTTTCCCAGCTTTCAGCCAGCCCCCGCGTCGGTACCAGCAGCATCCGCCGAATCACGCAGCTCATGCCGCTTCTGCCGGGGGGGACATTCGCGCCGATCAGAGGGAATGTCGATTCACGCCTCCGGAAGCTGGACGAGGGGCAATACGACGTGCTCGTCCTCGCCGCGGCCGGCCTGCGACGCCTGGGGCTTGCCGATCGCATCTCCGTCGCTATCCCCGCACGCCAGTGCGTCCCGGCACCGGGCCAGGGGATCGTCGCGCTCGAGATCCGAGCGGACGATGAGGGGACGCGGGGGGTGCTGCAGGTGGTCCATGACCACCGGGCGTCCGTGGCGCTCGACGCCGAACGCACGGTCGTCGCGGCGCTCGGTGGCGGCTGCCAGTTGCCGCTCGGCGCGCTTGCCACTCTGCACGGCGACGAACTCGACCTCCAGGGAATCGTGTGCGCGCCTGACGGCAGCCATATGGTCCGCGCACGCGCGACAGGCGCAGCTGCCGACGCACGGTCAATCGGCGAACGCGTCGCACGCGAGCTCGCCGATTCGGGCGCGGTCGACATCCTGGATCTGGTCCGGAGGGAGCAGGGTCCGGTCGAGGGAAGCTACTGAGCCCATGCAGCCCGCCGCCGCGGTCTTCATCGTTGGGGCCGGCCCCGGGGACCCGGAACTGATCAGCGTGCGCGGGCTCCGCCTCCTCCAACGTGCCGACGTGGTCGTCTACGACCACCGCGTGCCCCCGGGGGTGCTGGCGCTGGCCGGACCCGATGCCGAACGGATCGATGTCGGAGCGGCGGCGCCGAAGGAGCGCGACCAGGAGGCGATCAGCTACCTGATCGCCGAAAAGGCGCGGGAAGGGCGCACGGTCGTGCGCCTGAAGTGGGGGGATCCCTTCGTATTCGACAGCGGCGGCAAGGAAGCGATCTTCCTCCACGAACAACGGATCCGCTTCGAGATCGTGCCCGGAATTCCCCTGGCGATCGCCGGAACAGCCAGCGCGGGGGTGCCGCTGACGTACCCCGGCGCTGGAGATACGGTGGTGCTCATCCGGGGGAACGAAGCGGAAACCGATGCGCCCGCTCACCTCGATTGGGAGCGCCTTGCCGGGCTCGGGGGCACCCT
>JACCXG010000451.1 GCA_013697225.1 Acidobacteriota bacterium | reverse complement strand
CACACACCACCTACGACGTCGCGCGGGACGGGGCGCACTTCCTCATGGTGAAGCGGGCGGGCGGGAGCGTAGACGCGCCCAGGCACGTGGACATCGTGCTGGGGATGGTGAAGAGCAGGTAGCGGGGGCGGCCCAGATCGGCGGGACCTGACACGCACAGGTCGGATGGATTGGCCGCACCGCCCGAGACAGGAACGACATTGACAAACCGTCCCGTGCGCGTCCGACCTGACCTGTGCAGCAAGCGATGCGAGCCGCACGAACGCGACATCAACCTGCTGTGGGACGTCTTCCTGTTCGATCGCCCATCGGTGGCGATGCGGCGAGCGAGTGCAGGGCCGGACGGAGAGTGGATGGCGGCAAGTCGAAGTCCGTCACTCGACCATGCCGGCGGCGTGCTGGTCTTCTCCTCGCGGCACCCGATTGACGAGAAGGATGTGATGAATGACGATGACTTGTATATCCAGATGCTCACCGTAGCGCAGCAGGAGTAGGTCAGTCGCGGCGGGCCACGCCGACGCAGCGCATCAGCGCGCCGAACCGCAATTCATCCCGGAACGGACCTGCGGCCCGTGATTCAGCAGGGGCTGCATCGGCTGGAGGGGCGTTCCATCCCGCGCTACAAGGCCAGCACTGCTCTTGCATGCATGCAGCAGACGTGTCCATAAGAGGGTAGCCGCATGCAGCTTCACTTTTGCCTCATCCTTTTCCTCGCATGGCCCGCATGGCAGACCGCGCCGCCGGTGGGCTCGGATGCCGGGTCAACTGCGCAGAAACCCCCACAGCAGCAGGGAAAGGCGCAACCAGCCGCGCCGACGATCAGGCCAGAGGACCTGCCGGTCTCCCTGGACCGCATCCAGCGGGCACTGGCGCACACGCCGATGCTGCGGTTCGATCCGGACGACCGCCCGGTGTTTCGCGTGCAGGTGTTCGGCGAGAGCCCGACGATTGAGGACATCGTCGGCCCTGACTCCATCCGGGGGAGCGCGCGCTACGGCTCGCTGACGCACCAGGAGTTTCTCGACATGGTGACGCCGAAAGACGTGCAGGGCTACGCGGCCTTTTCCAACAGGGAAGGTGCGACGGTGGCGGCGACGTCGTTCCTCTTCCAATGGACGCTGCAGAAGGCCATCCAGACGTTCAACGAGACGCAGGATGAACATAGACGCGCGGCCGCGCGGCAGGAGGTGCTCGACGCGCTGAGCGCACTGGAGGAGGCGAGGGCCAAAGCGGGGCTGTCGCCGAAGTAAGCGTGCCTGAACTGGATCCCCTCGCGTAGAATCCGGAGTATGAAGGCCCTTTCGCGATCTCGGACCGATCGACGATTACCGGATTCCCGACCTGACGTTCGTCGCCGCCGGACGCGAGCACGTCCTTCAGGACGACGGCGTGCGCGGTGAGGGCCCTGACGCAGTGATCGAGATCCGTTCACCCGACGACGAGACGTACGAGAAGCTCCCCTTTTTCGCAGCGCTCGGCGTGAAGGAGGTCATTGTCTGCCAGCGAGACTCAAAGGAAGTCGAGATCTTCCGCCTAGCCGGTTCGCAGTACGTCGCGCTGCAGCGCGACGGCGAGGGCTGGCTCGCGTCCACGAGCATGGGCATCCGGCTTCGGCAGCTCGATGGACGCCCGCCGCGCCTTCGTGTCGAGGATCGCTCCGAGGGTGCCGCCCACGTCGACATCTAAAGACTTTCACGCCAGGGAATCTGCTGTCGATGATGTGCCAGCCCGGCGTATGGCTCATTGGCTCACCGCAAATGGTTCTTGATGAATCCTGGCAACCGCTCAGCAGCCGCTACGGCTGGCGGAACGCCGACAACCCGGATGCCGTCCGGACGTACAGGACTCCGTCGACGAAGGCCGGAGAGGCGGCAACGGGTTCGCCGAGATCGTTATTGGCAAGGACGTCGAGATGGTCCCCCGCAGAGAGCACGCTGACCACGCCATCTCCGGAGGTGACGATCACGCGTCCACTCGCCGCCAGCGGTGAAGCGAAATAGGGACCACCCGCGCCGACCCGTGCGCGATAGAGCAGCTTCCCGCTTACGGCGCCCAGACAGGTGACGACCCCACCGTTCCGTACGAGATAGACCTTGTTGTTGTACGCGAGCGGTGAAGGCACCTCGGGAATGGACTTGTTCTCCTTCCAGAGCACATGCGTGGCGGTCACGTCGCCGGTCCCCCCCAGCTTCACCGCCAGCAGTCCGTGTTCGGCCACCAGTTTCCCGACCAGCGCCCTGAGGCCGTCCCATTCGTTCCTCTGGATCTCTCCATCCTTGTTGCCGTCCACCCGGGCGAACGACCCTTTCACAGACATCGTGGCACCCGGCACGTCCGGAGTGTCCGGACGGGCGAACACGGCCAGACCTTCAGGCACTTCGTCCCGGTTCAGGGTGCCGTTCCCATCCTTGTCGTGCGCCAGCAGAGCCTCGAAATCAGGCAGTGCGGATACCTGATCCGATTCACCGAAGGGGTACCACGTGGCGACGTAGAGCGTGTCTCCGGAGACGACCGGCGTGCTCGTGCCGGTGGAGCTCAATGTCACCCACCATCGGACCTCCCCGGTCGAGAGGTCGAAGTCTTCAAGCCGCGTGGGGCCGTGCACGATGACCTGCTGCCCGACGACAAGCGGCGTCGCGTAACCGGCATATGGTGAGGGCAATCCGGGGGGTAACGGATATTGATGCTTCCAGACAGTCTTCCCTGTGCTCCGGTCGAGCGCAATGAGAAATGGCTCTTTCGGTTCCTGCCGGTTGAGGATGACCAGTTCCCCGGCCACGACCGGTGACGTCCCACTGCCGAAGGGCGCCTGCAGAACAGGCATGGGCGCCTCCCAGGCCACCTTCCCGTTCAGGTCGTAAGCGACGAGGCCGTACGATCCGAAGTACGCATACACGCGCTGCCCGTCCACGGCAGGAGTCGCGGTGGCCAGGCTGCCCACCGGGTGGATTCGCTCGAACTCAGTGGCAGGAACAGCCTGACGCCAGGCGATCTCCCCTGTGCTCCGGTCGAGAGCAATGACCTCGAGCTTTTTGGCCGCGGTGTCTGCCGCCGTCAGGTAAATGCGGTTTCCCCATATCGCCGGCGAGGAGTGCCCTCCCGACAGCGGCGTTCGCCAGGCGAGGTTCTTCGAAGGCCCGAACTCGATGGGCAGAGACAGCGCCCCTCCGCGGTCCCGCTGCCGTTCGGGCCGCGGAACTGTGGCCACGCGACGGGCTCGGGGCTCTGCGCATGGGCGGGAAGGGCAGAACACGCAGCGGCGACGATCACGCTATAAAGAATCCGCGGGGATCCAATCATTGCCGTCTCCAGTCAGAAATGCCGCAGGACGAGGTTCGGATGTGCGGC
>JACCXG010000436.1 GCA_013697225.1 Acidobacteriota bacterium | reverse complement strand
AGTCGTGGAGACTGGTTACGACACTGGCCCGATCGCAGGTAAACCCGAAATAGGCGGCCGAGAGACGCAGCCGCTGCAGATGCCGGTCGAGCAGCACGAAACCGCCGGCCGGCGTCCATGCGAGCGTTTCGAGCAGCTCGAAGACGGGCACGCCGGCAGTGAGGACCTCCGCCTTCAGAAGGCATTCCGCGTGCTCGTCCTCCTCACGCGAGTCCCACACAATGCCGCTGCCTACGCCGAACTCCGCCACGGCTGTCCGGCGATCGACAACAATCGTACGAATCGCCACGTTGAACTGCGACAGCCCCCCCGGGGCGATACATCCGACGGTGCCGGTGTAGACGCCGCGTGGGGAGTCCTCGAGTGCGTGGATGATCTCCGCAGCGCGAATCTTGGGAGCCCCGGTCACCGAGGCCGCCGGGAACAGCGCTTCGATGATCTCGGTGAACGGCGCAAGGGAGCGACCGGTCACCCTGGAGGTCATCTGCCAGACGTTCGGGTAGCGGTTCACCCGGAAGAGATCCGGCACCCGTACGCTGCCGACGGCAGCGACCCTTCCCAGGTCGTTCCGCACGACATCCACGATCATGACGTTTTCCGCGCGGTTCTTCCCGGAGCGCCGCAGCTGCAACGCGAGCCCGCGGTCTTCTTCACTCGAGAGTCCTCGCGGTCCGGTGCCCTTCATGGGCTCCGTCAGAATGTGCCCGGGGGACTGGACGAAGAAGAGCTCCGGCGAGCCAGAGAGGATGACGTGCCGGCCGAGATCGATGTAGCCGGACCAGGGCCCCCTCTGCGCATCGTGCAGTCTCCCGAAGAGGGACAAGGGCCGCCCGTGAAACGGTGCACGCAGACGGAAGGTGAAGTTGATTTGGTACGTATCCCCGGCTGCGATGTGCCGCTTGATGGCGCGGACGCGATCGCCGTACCCTGCTGCCTCGATTGACGGGCTCCACAATCCGGCCGCCGTGTCCACACTGGCGTCCACCCCTGGCCCCCCGGTCTCAAGGGCGGCAATTGCCGCGTCCATCCCTTGGGCAGGGACGACGTGTCCGGGCGGAAACAGGGCAAACCAGGCAAGCGGCAGCTCGCCGGCCGGGAAGGGGTGAGTCCGGAACCCGAACGCCTGCGCCGCTTCGTAGGCGATGAAGCCGGCGGCGAAGAGCCCACGGCCGCGGACCGCCAGATCCACCTCCCGAAGGCACGCCCTGACGTCCGCCGCGGTGCGCGCCTCGCGGATGGCGACCGGATCGCTGAACACGAGCCAGCCGCCGCCAGGTTCTGGTGATCGCAGGATTGCCTGAACGGGGAACACGACAGGATCGTTTCGCGATTGAGGGGGTGTTGGCAACGATGGCCTCTCATTGCGCCTTCCGGAGGAACTGTCGTACTCCTGTTCTGCGGTGGTGCCGGAGAGTACCAGGTGGGAGTCGTGCGCGAGGTGTGCCTGCCGGATGCAGCCTTCGTAAACGGCCCCATACGGCCCGGTGCAGCTTCGGACAGAATAGGGTGGTGTTCCTTACAGCGCTGCTGCTCATCGGCGGTGGTGCCCTGCTGATCGGAGGGGCCGAGCTCCTCGTGCGCGGCGCATCGCGCCTGGCGATTGCGGTTGGCATTTCGCCGCTCGTTGTCGGCTTGACGGTGGTGGCGTTCGGCACGAGTGCGCCGGAGTTCGCCGTCACGCTTGGCGCGGCCTACTCAGGGGAGCCGGAGCTCGCACTGGGCAACGTGGTCGGGAGCAACATCTTCAACTTGCTGTTCATACTCGGCCTTTCCGCCGCCATCACCCCGCTCCTCGTGGACCAGAAGCTCGTGCGCGTCGATGTGCCCATCATGATTGGGGCCTCCTTCGCCGCGGCAGCGCTCGGCCTCGATGGTGTCATCGGGCGGTTCGATGGCACAGTGCTGTTCGCGGGCATCATCGGCTACACGTTCCTGCTCATTCGACAGAGCCGCCGGGAGTCGGCGAGCATTCAGGCGGAGTACGAGGCCGCGTTCGGGGGAGAGAAGAGGCGGGCGAGCCACGCCGCGGTGAACAGCCTGCTGATTGCTATGGGGCTGGGGCTGCTCACCCTGGGTTCGCACTGGCTGGTGACCGGCGCAGTGGCTGTGGCCGAGGCGCTTGGCGTCAGTGAGCTCGTGATCGGCCTCACCATCATTGCTGCCGGAACATCCCTGCCGGAAGTGGCGACCTCCATTCTCGCCAGCCTGCGGGGGGAGCGGGACATCGCCGTGGGCAACCTCGTCGGGAGCAACATGTTCAACCTGCTCGGGGTGCTGGGGCTTGGCGGCATGGTGGCGCCGGAAGGCATCCCGGTGCCGCCGGGGGCCCTTACCTTCGACATCCCGGTGATGATTGGCGCGGCCGTGGCCACCCTGCCCATCGTGTTCACCAACTACACGATCGCGCGCTGGGAAGGATTTCTTCTGTTCGGGTTCTACATCGCCTATACGGTGTTCCTGATCCTCGAGGCGGCAGAGCATCCCGGGCTGAACGAGTTCAGCTTCGCGATGAAGTTCTTCGTACTGCCCCTGGTGGCGCTGACGCTCGGGATCCTTTCGGCCCGTGCTCTGGCGCGGGGCCGCCGCGGAGCTCCGCAGCCATGACTCGCGCGCAAGCACCCTCTGGCCATGGCCATGTGCGTTGCACTGCAAACGTGAAGCTCTACGCGAACATCACCCCGTCCATCCGTTGATGATGGTCTCGCGCAGGTCGAAGCCGAAAGCACGCTCGCTGATCGAGATGATCGGGGGGCCCTGCAGGCGTTTGTAGACGGACCGCCGCATGCGGGTCGCCGCTTCTTCGACGGCCTGCCGGAACGTCGCGGGCGTGTGCTTGTCGTAAACGCTGGACCCGTCTGGATCCGGTGTGAAGCGGGCGGGATCGAGTGCCTGCTTCTCGAAGAGCGCCACCAGCTCCGACGGGCTGCGATGCCCCTCGGCGAGCTCACTGACCACCGGGGCCATCACGTAGTAGTCGAACGGGTCGAACTGACCCGCTGCAAGCTCCGCCGACGGCTTGATGGTGAACGTCTCGGCAGGGATGATCTCCGTGCCGCTGCGCTGGTTGACATAGGCGGCGAGCCGGTAGACATCCGTCTTCGACACGTCGCCGATCACGGAGATCCCCCCGCACATGTCCCCGTACAGCGTCGCGTAGCCGAGCGCGATCTCTGTTTCGTTTCCGCACGAGATCAGGAGCGCCCCTGTGTCGTTCGATTCCGCCATCATGAGCAGTCCGCGGATCCGCGCGTGAAGGTTCTCGCCCGTGAGACTCCGGCGGATGGGATGCGCGTGCGTCTCGAAAACCGAGCGCACCTCCGCGTCGATCGAGGAGATCGGGATGATTCCGTAGGCGACGCCGAGAGCCCGCGCGACGCGTTCGGCGATGGACCGAGTCATCTCCGTGTTGAAGGCAGACGGAAGGTTGTAGGCGCTCACCTGCGCCGCGCCAAGCGCATCGACGGCAATGGCGAGTGCCAGCGCAGAATCGATGCCGCCGGACACCGGCACGACCGCCCTGGTGAAGCCGGTCTTCCGCATGTAGTCCCGCAGCCCGAGCACGAGCGCCTCGTACATCTCGCGCTCCCGATCTATCTTCGGCAGTCCAACCGCCGGATGTTGAGGCGCTCCCGGCCCGAGATCGACGACGAGCAGCGCCTCGGTGAACTGGGGTCCGACGGCGATCAGGGTGCCATGCTCGTCGTACACCAGGCTCTCGCCATCGAACGTGATGACGTTCTTGCCGTTGTCCGCGGCTCCGACGGTGTTCACGTAGACCAGCGGCTTTCGCAGTTCCCCCACGTGGCGGCGGATCAGCGCATCGCGTTCGTGGCGCTTCCCCGGATGGAAGGGGGACGCGTTCAGGTTCAGCAGGACACCCGCCCCTTTGTCCGACAGTTCACGCAGCGGCTTGACCTCGTAGAACTGATCCCACATGTCTTCACAGATGGAGACACCCGCCTGCACAACGCCGCTTCGCGCCGGGATCCCGACAGGATCGCGGCGCTCTCCGGGCGTGAAGAACCGCTTGTCGTCGAAATAGCGGTAGTTGGGGAGCAGTGACTTCCGCGCACGCTGCAGCACGTGGCCGTCGCGCACGACAGCGGCGGCGTTGTACTTCCTGATGGTTCCGTTGTCGTTCCGTGCCTGGAGATCGAAATCGATGAAGCCGAGGACGGCGGTGATGCCGCGCGCCGCCGTGGCAATCCGCCCGACCGCCCGTTCGTTCGCGGCAAGGAAATCGGCGTTCTCGACGAGGTCGCCGATGCAGTAGCCGGGGATGACCATCTCCGGCGAGACCAGCAGGTCCGCTTCCTGCCGGATGGCCTCGTCCATGGCGGCGAGGATCCGTTCGGTGTTGCCGGTAACGTCCCCGCTCGTGGGGTTCAACTGGGCCAGGGCGACTCGCATGGGCTCCCGTCAGATGGCCTGCACGTCCGCAGACGGGCCGCTGGCGACATCTGCAGCCTGGGGGGTTACCACGACAGTCGAACCGGCTGGCCGTCGCGTGCGGACTCGTAGGCTGCCATGGCGACGACGAATGCGTCCCGCGCATCGCGGATGGTGGCGGCGGGCTGCCGGCCCTCCTCGATTGCCTGGATCAGCTGGTGCAATGGAACGGGTGTCGGCGGCGCGAACGGTTCTTGCGCGTGACGCTCGAAAGCCCAGTCCCGTGCGCCGGCGGCAAGGACCGCCCGACCGGGATCGCGGAACCACTGATCCACAATCTCGCCCCGTGCCCCGACGACCTCCAGCCGGACGACAGCGTTCTGTTTGGGTGACGGGCCAGTCGGCCGTGGAGCGGTGACGGTCCAGGCGGCTTCCAGCGTGGCAATCACGCCGCTGGCGAACGTGAACGTCGCCATCCCCCAGTCCTCCACCTGAATGTCCTTGTGCACCAGATTTCCCATCCTGGCGTCCACCTGCACGACCTCGGATTCGGCCAGCCACCGGAACAGATCTATCCAGTAGATACCTTCATCGATGAATGCGCCACCAGGCACGTGCCGGGGGTCCGCGAACCATCCGGGACGACCGGAGTGATACCAGTCTTCCGCAATGGACCAGCGGCTCGTCTGGTGGAGCAGAACGATGTCGCCGATCTCTCCCCGCACGATCCGCTCCTTCAGGGACGCGCTCCGCAGACGCATGAGCCCCTGGAAGGGGAGGCAGACGACGCCCGAACGTTCCACGGCCTCGACCATTGCATCGGCCTGTGCGCACGACATCGCCATGGGCTTCCCGAGCACGATGTGCTTGCCGGCCTGCGCTGCCAGGAGCGTCAGCTGATACAGCTCGGATACCGGGGAAGCAATATGAACGATGTCGACGTCCTCCTGGGCCAGCAGCTCGGCGGCCGTCCGGTAGCCTCTGACACCGAAGGTCCCCGTGAATTCCTCGAGCTGCGCCGTGTCGTGCCACGATGCCGCGACGAGCTCCGCTGCGGGGTACTCATGGAGCGACCGCGCCAGGCCATAGGCCGAGTACCAGTGCCCCAGGCCCAGTACGGCAATGCGCCACGTGCGGGTCATGTCTCCCTTTGTACATCACCTTTCGCCCCCAGCTGGTGTAAGTTGATCCCCGCCCGGCCATCCCGCCGGGCCTCTCACAGGCGGTGCACCCAGTGGGTCGTCTCGATCAGCTCACATTTCCCATCGTCCAGCTCTCGCTGGATCTCACCTCGCTCGAGGAGGCGATCGATACCGCGGCCGTCGCAGTGGAAGCCGGAGTGGACTGGCTCGAGGCCGGGACCCCCCTGCTCCTGGCCGAGGGGCTGCACGCGGTCGAGGGGTTGCGGCGCCGCTTCCCGGATCATCCCATCGTGGCGGATCTGAAGACCATGGACGGCGGGTATCTGGAAGCGGAGATGATGGCCGGGGCAGGGGCCGATGTCGTCGTCGTCATGGGCCGGGCTCACGAAGCCACGATCAGGAGGGTCGTGGCCGCGGGGCGCGACTTCGGCGTGAAGGTGATGGGGGACAATCTGGGCGCGGAAGACCGCGTCGAGTGCGCCGTGTGGATGGAGAGCCTGGGTGTGGACTTCATCGTTCATCACATCGGCTTCGACGAGCGCGGGATGATTCCGGGTCTGAGTCCGATGGACGAACTGGACGATGTCGTCCGGGCCGTTTCGATTCCCGTGCAGGCTGTCGGGGGGCTGTCAGTCGAGCAGGCGATTCAGTGTCCCGCACACGGCGCACCGCTCGTCGTCATCGGGGCGCCGCTCGTTATCGACGGCGCCGCGTTCCGGCCGGCCGGCGGGGAGCTGTTTCCGGTGCTCCGGCGGATTTGTGACGAGATTCGGCGGACGCCGATGCCGTAGGCCGGCTCGCTCCTGCCGGACTGCCGAAATCCGCAGGCCTGGTCCGGAGACGAATGAGGAGGGCGGTGAAATCGGCCGGGGGAGGGGCCTCGAGCTCGACAAGTTGGTCGCCGGAGGGATGGCGGAAGGCGAGCCGCCGCGCGTGCAGCGCATGCCTGGGAAAGGGAATGGGCCGAAGGGTATCAGGCCCGTAGACATAGCGCGTCTCACCAACCAGGGTGTGCCCGCGCAGGCGAGCCTGGAGCCTGGCCTGGTTGCGGCGGCCTGTCGTGAGCCGGATCTCAACGAGCGCCGCGCCGCGCAAAGGCTCCAGCACCCTGTATTGGCTGATGGCTTCCATTCCACGCGGATCACGTGCATGGGTTGCCTTCTGGATCAGCGCTTTCTCGTCCCACACGACATGATCCCTCCAGACCCCCGAGGGCGGGTCCGGATGCCCGTAGACCACGGCCCAGTAGACACGCTCCGGTTCCCGCCGCTTGAACTGCTCCTTCAGGTGCACCTGGGCTGCCGGGTTCTTCGCAAACACCACGAGCCCGGACGTGTCCTGGTCGATCCGGTGGACCACGAGCGGGCGGCGCCTGCCATGCGAGCGGAACCGGTCTTCAACCTGGTCGTAGATGGACGGGATCCCGCGATTCCGCTCCAGCGGAACGGAGAGCAGGCCCGGAGGCTTGTTCACGACGAGCAGGTCGTCGTCTTCATGGATGATGTCGAGCGCGCCGTATAGCCCGGCGCGGAGCGGTGTCTTCGAGCTGCCGGGGCGGTCCATCCAGACGCCCACGTGGTCACCCGCCGAGAGCGGGCGCGAGGCCTGCCGCAGCGACGCCTCCGCCCCGTTCACGTAGACCTTCCCCCTGTCGAGCGCCAGCGCCGCCCTGGCCCGGGAGCCAAGGCGGGGCGGCGCGGCCAGGAACTTGTCGAGCCGGGCCCCGGCCTCGGGAGCCTCCACCGTCCAGGAGAGGCCGCCTGGTACTGGCCGGTCGGGGGAGGTCATCGCCCCAGCGTACCCGAACGGGTGGAGACGGGCTATCCCGCCAGGTGCTTCTTGAAGAATGCCACCGTGCGATCCCACGCCAGCTTCGCTGCGGCCTCGTCGTACCGGGGCGTCGTGTCGTTGTTGAATCCGTGCTGGGTGTTCGGATACATGTGCATCTCGTAGCGGATCTTGTGCTCTTTCAGCGCCGCCTCGTAGGCAGGCCATCCGGCGTTGATCCGCTCGTCGTTCGACGCATAGTGGATGAGGAGGGCCGCCTTGATCTTCGCGACATCTGACAGATCCGGCTGGCCGCCGTAGAAGGGCAGCGCCGCGCGGAGTTCGGGATCGCGGGTCGCCAGGAGATTGGCGATCATGCCGCCGAAGCAGAAGCCGACGACCCCCACCTGGCCGGTGCTGTCAGGCCGTCCGCGGACGAACGCCGCGGCGGCGACGAAGTCTTCCTGCGTCTTCGCGCGATCGAGCTTCGGGAACAGTTCACGGGCCTTGTCCTCATCGCCCGGGTAGCCGCCGAGCGGATGCAGCGCGTCGGGCGCGAAGGCCATGAAGTTGTCGAGTGCCAGCCGGCGCGCGACGTCCTCAATGTGCGGGTTGAGTCCGCGGTTCTCGTGCACCACGACGATGGCCGGCAGCTTGCCGGCCGCGCCGGCGGGGCGTACGAGGTAGCCGCGCATGGTGCCGTAGCCCTGTGGCGACGGGTAGTCCACGCGTTCAGCACTGAGGCGCTTGTCGTCAGGGGCAACCTGCTGTGCCTCCGCAAACCTGGGGTTCAGTGCGTCCAGCAGCATGACGGCCGTGGTGCCGCCAACTGCGAACTTGCCCGCGCGATCGAGAAATCCCCGGCGGTCCAGCCCCCCGTGAACGTATTGGTCGAACAGGTTCAGCAGCTCCTGATCGAAATGCCCGGCAGACTTCCGCTCCATCACCGTCACCTCCGGCGTGAATCATACCTGCGTCCGGCCTGCGGTGTCGGGAGAGTGGGTCGAGCGAGGCTCGGGCGCTGCTGAGGGAACGTGGGATGAGACGTTCGGGGGGCCGGCTCAGGCAGCTGTCGTCCGCCTGGAGGCGGGCGGCCGTCGTCCGCTGGCGAGCATGGCGCGAGACAGGTGCCCGGCCGCGACGACCGCCAGCCTGGCGTGGTCTGGCGTGTAGGCCTCCGGCAGGTCGGCGTAGAAGGCCACCGCCCCCTGCGTGCCGTTTCCGGCTGTGAAGGGGACCACGAGGGCGCTGGACAGCGGGAGGCGGGCGCTGGCGACGGGGCCGTGCAGATCGAGCACCGGGTTGCCGTTGGTGACAATCTGGCCGTGTGCGGCAACCCAGCCGCTCAGCCCTTCGGTCACCGGGATGGAGGAGCGGCGGAATACGTCCGCGTCCCGCCCGGTGACGTGGATCGGTTCCAGGCGGTCGGTCGAGGAATCCGGCAGGTACATCGCCGCTGTCGCGAACGGGATCGCGTGCTGGACCCGATGCATCAGCAGCAGCGCCAGTTCCTCGGGCGACAGGCCGAGCGCCGCCAGGCGGGGAAGATCCGCAAGGACCGCGATCGGGTCAGGCCGGTCGTCGGCGAGGCTTCCCGGGCTCGTCGCCTCTGCCCGGATGTCGGTGCGCGCCTCTTCACCGCTTTCCGCCTCGGCGAGGAGGGCGGCGGTCAGGCGGGGCTGCACCTCGATGAAGGTCTCCACGATGTGCACGTCGTACATGGTGCCGCTCCGCTCGCGGAGGATCTCGATGGCGGCTTCGACCGTCATGGCGCGCCGGTAGGGGCGGTTCGAGGTGAGCGCGTCGAAGCAGTCTACGACCGAGAGGATGCGGGCGCCGAGGGGAATCTCCTCCCCCTTGAGGCCGTCGGGGTAGCCGGTGCCGTCCCAGTTCTCATGGTGGTGGCGGACGAGCGGCACGACGGGGTACGGGAAATCGATCCCGCTGAGGATATCGGCCCCGATCGTCACGTGCTCTTTCATGCGCTCGTACTCGTGCGCGTCGAGCTTGCCCGGCTTGTTCAGGATGTGCTCGGGAACGGCGATCTTGCCGGTATCGTGCAGCAGCGCGCCCGCCTCGATGCCCTTCAGGGTGGCTTCGTCGGTGACGCCCAGAGCCCGGGCCAGGCCCACGGCGTAGACCTGCGCCCGGCGGATATGGCCGTGCGTCACCTGGTCCTTCGCGTCGATGGCGAGGGCCAGCGCGCGAATGGTCGCCAGGTAGAGATCATTCAGCTTGTGGAGCCGGCTCGTGGACTCCTCCATCTTCCCGACGTACAGACGCACGGTGGCATACCCGATTCCGCCCACCGCGAGGATGACCAGGAGGGATGTCGCGTTGACGTGGGGGACGTAGACGGCAATCCCGCCGGCCACCAGTCCGCTCCAGGCGTGCGCAACCCACAGCCACGCGAAATTGTCACGCCACACGCGGCTGATCGGCTTCCGGGCCGAGAGAGCAATGACGGTGGCGATCGCGCCCGTGTTGAGGATGGAGTAGACGGAGACGAGCAGGACGAGCGGGAGCGCGATCGCGCTCAGCGGAACATCGGCCGCCGCCGTGATCGGCTGCCCGCCGACGGCAAGGAACAACTGGGCCGGCACCCAGATGGAGACCGCAGCCGCGGCGCCGTTGAAGAGGGTGCGCGTGAGATACAGGCGGTCTCCCTTGTTGAAGCGCAGGGAGGCCGCAATCGCGTCCACGGCCGCGACGACCGCGGCGTACCAGGGACCAAGCAGGAGAACCGAGGTGAAAACAAGCGCGTCGGAGAGAGAGAACCGCGTCTCGATCCGCGGCAGCTTGATCATGAACGACCCGGTGATCACGGCCAGCGCCGCCAGGACCAGCCCTCCTCCCGCTTCGGGGGCGTTCATCAGGACCCGGGCGGCATTTGACAGGACGAGTCCGCCGGCGCCGATGACGGCGACCATGAACACGCGGGCTCGAACAGGGAGGGGCATAGCTGAGCGTCGGACGTCTGCCGCCGCGGCCGTATCAGTCTATGTCGGAAACGTTGCTCCAGACCAGCCCATTGCTCCAGACCAGCCCGTTGCTCCAGACCAGGCCGTTGCTCCACACCAGCCCGTTGCTCCGGGCGACGCCGTCGCTCCAGAGCTCGCTGTTGCTCCAGACCAGGCCATTGCCCCACATCACGTCGGCTGCCGTCTGGCTTCCGTCTGCCCAGAGGATGCCCCTGCCCCCCTGTGTGTCGTTCCAGGTCAGGCCGTTGCTCCACTTGATCGATTCACCGGCAATCACGCTCTCCCGGCCCGTGTAACGCGTCAGGTTGCCGCGCAGCTTGAGTGCGGGTTCCGTGACAAGTCCGGCGCCCGCAGGCAGGAGGAGGGCGGCCTCGATGGCCCCGGGGGCGTTGATGGCCCCGGCCCCGGCAGCCAGGACGTACCACTCGGGACGGAACTCGGCGCTGAACTGCAGGGCGGTCTTCACCGCCTCCGGCTTCATCGAGGGGCGGGCCTCGAGCATGAGCGCCACGGTGCCGCTGACAACGGCGGCCGCCATGCTGGTGCCGCTGAGCGTCTGGTACCCGGCATGGCCGGAAGCGTCAGCAACGAGCCGATCCGTGAAGGTGCTGGCAAAGTAGGAACCGGGCGCGGTGGGGGCGGTCAGCCGCCGGCCTGGCGCCGCGAGGTCCGGCTTGAGGAAGCCGTCGAAGGCCGTGGGGCCACGGGCGCTGAAGTCCGCGATGACGTCATCGCTGCGCACGGAGGTTCCCTTGGTGTCGACCGCACCGACGGTGATGACCGACGGGTCGTTGGCGGGGGCGAGCACGCCGCCGTACTGGACACCACCCTCGCTGGTCAGTCCGCTGTTGCCCGCGGAGGCCACGACCACGAAGCCGGCGGCCACCGCCCGCTGCACGGAGCGGTTCAGCGGGTCCACACGGTAGGACTCGGCGACCGGGTGACCGATGGACAGGTTGATGACCCGGATGCCGTACTGGCGCCCGTTCTTGATGGTCCACTCGATGGCGGCAATGACATCGCTGGTGCGTCCGGCGCCTGAACTGTCGAGTACTTTCAGGGAGACCACGTGTGCGCCCGGCGCAACGCCAGGGTGCTGGAAGTTGCCGGAGACGCCGCTCCCGGCCACCGTGCCGGCGATGTGCGTTCCGTGCCCGTAGCCGTCGTCGACCCCCTCACCGGTGAAGTCGAGACGAAGCGCCACTCGCGTGTCCAGGTCGGGATGCATATGGACACCCGAGTCGATCACCGCGACCCCGACGCCGCGCCCGGTGAACGCCAGGCCCTGCGCCCCGGCCCACACCTGGTCGGCTCCGATGCTCGCCGCTGCCGGATCCGCGGTGCTGAAGACGGTATGGTCCACGGCCACGTGGGCGACACCCGGATTCGACTTCAGCAGCTCGACGTCCGCGGCGTCGATGTCGACGGCGGTCACCTCCGGCGCCAGCTGGCGGCGGACCCGCCCGCGGGAGCGGACCGCTTCACGGGTGGCGTCGACGCCCGGGTGGGTCGTGACGATCAGCGGCATCCGGCCGCCGGCGGCCACGCGAGCCTGAACCTCCGGGGACATCGCGGGCTGTGCGCCGGCGCCGACAGCAGTCAGCAGGAGAGCCAGCGTCGAGAAAAAGGCGCGCGTCCCGGCCAGAAGGAAGGTTACTCGCGTGTTCATGATGATGCCCATCTGAGGTGAAGTGATCCCACGGCCGCAGAATCGAGGTTTGGTGTTGCGCCGTGTATCAGGTAAGCGGGCAAGAGGTGAGCCAGCCCAACCGTCGCAAAGATCGGCGGATTGGCGGGCAAATTTGAACAGTGTGCAGGAACGCCATACGGGGCCGGGACGGAGACGGCACACCAACCTGCATGCGCGCTCACGATTCTGTCGGCGTGCAGGTTGCATTACCCCTGGCGTGCCATACCGTCACAAGAAAGATGTAGAGCTCTGTTCCGACAATCTCGACCCGCACGCGTCCCACGGCTACCCGCGCCCGCAGCTCCGGCGGGACAACTGGCTCTCGCTCAACGGCGAGTGGGACTTCATGCTGGATCCCGCCGCGGAGTGCACCGGCCCGCGGGATGTCAGGTGGGATCGCCGCATCTCCGTGCCGTTTTCTCCGGAGACCGCACGGAGCGGCATTGGCGACACCGGGTTCTACAAGGCCTGCTGGTACCGTCGGACGATCTCCGTGCCCCCGCTCGAAGGGGGGGCTCGCCTCCTGCTGCACTTTGGCGCGGTCGACTATGCCGCCACGCTCTGGGTCGACGGCGCGCTGGCCGGCTCGCACGAGGGGGGGTACACCCCCTTCACCATCGACCTCACCACATTTCTCGACGGACGGGACACCTGCGAGATTGTGCTGCGCGCCGAGGACGACCCGGCGGATCTGGCAAAGCCGAGAGGCAAGCAGGACTGGCAGCTCGAGCCGCACTCCATCTGGTATCCGCGCACGACCGGAATCTGGCAGACGGTGTGGCTGGAACGAGTGCCCCCCACCTGGATTGCCGGCATCAAGTGGTCCTCGAGTCTCGAGCGGTGGGACATCGGGCTCGAAGCACGGATTGCCGGCCAGTGGCGTGAGGGGCTCCGGCTGGGCGTCAGGCTCCAGGTCCGCGATCAGCTGGTGGGCCACGACACCTACACGCTGACGAGTCCCGAAATCGGACGCCGGCTGGCGCTCTCCGATCCCGGCATCGACGACTCGCGCAACGAGCTGCTCTGGAGCCCGGCTTCCCCGACGCTGATTGCCGTCAAGCTGCAACTCTGGGCCGACCGTGGGGAACTCGTCGACGAGGCCACCAGCTACACGGCCATTCGCGCGGTCTCCACGCAGGGGGACCGCTTCCTGTTGAACGGCCGGCCGTTCCCGCTGCGGCTCGTTCTCGATCAGGGTTACTGGGAGGAGAGCGGCATCACGCCGCCCGACGACGAGGCGCTTCGCCGGGACATCGATCTGGTCAAGGCCATGGGCTTCAACGGCGTGCGCAAGCACCAGAAGGTGGAGGATCCCCGCTTCCTTTACTGGGCGGATCGGATGGGGCTGGTCGTCTGGGAAGAGATGCCCAGTGCCTACCGGTTCACGCAGAGGTCAGTCGAGCGGCTGATGCGCGAATGGACCGAGGTGATCGCGCGGGACATCAGCCATCCGTGCATCATCAGCTGGGTCCCCTTCAATGAATCGTGGGGCGCGCCCAACCTGCCGGACAATCCCGCCGAGCGGCACTACATCCGATCCGTGTATCACCTGACGAAGACGCTGGACCCGACGCGCCCCGTCGTGGGCAACGACGGGTGGGAAAGCGTGGCGACCGATATCATCGGGATTCACGACTACGACTCCGACACGGCGCGCATCTGCCGTCGCTATCACGCCGACGAGGTCCTGCCGCGGCTGTTCCGCCGGGAGCGTCCCGGGGGCCGGCTCCTCGTGCTGGAGGGGCAGGCGCACGCGGATCATCCCATCGTGCTCTCGGAGTTCGGCGGGATTGCCTACGCGCGCGACGAGCGGACGTGGGGGTACTCACGATGCGACACCCCGGAGGAACTGGCCGAGCAGTACACGGCGCTGCTCCGGACGGTGCGATCGCTCGACCTCCTCTCGGGGTTCTGCTATACGCAGTTCGCCGACACATATCAGGAGGCCAACGGTCTTCTGTATGCCGACCGCCGGCCCAAGTTCCCGCTGGAACAGATTCAGGAGGCCACGCGCGGCTTCGGACGGCTAAGGGAGCAGAGCGCCATCCTCCCGGCCCCCCAGGCTGGCGGTCCGGAAGCCCCCGGTCAGGACTGACAGCAGACGCCGGCCATGCACAAGCTCGCGCTCACGAAGCCAGACGGTCGTCCGCTGATCCTCTA
>JACCXG010000433.1 GCA_013697225.1 Acidobacteriota bacterium | reverse complement strand
GCGAAGCGAAGGAGGACAAGAACCTGTGGACCGAGAAGTCCTTCGGCGACTTCATCCTCCGGCTCGACTGGCGCATCAAGGAAGTGCCTTACGTCAACCCGAACGTGTTCATCGTGATGCCGGACGGATCGCACAAGAAGGACCAGAACGGGCGCGACATGCGGATCCCGGTGCCGGACTCGGATTCAGGGGTGTACCTTCGCGGCACGAGCAAGTCGCAGATCAACATCTGGAACTGGCCGGTCGGCTCCGGGGAGGTATACGGCTACCGCACCGACAGCGCGATGCCGGCGGAGGTTCGGGCGGGCGTCACCCCGTCCATGCACGCGGACCGGCACATCGGGGAGTGGAACACGTTCGAGCTCACGATGCGCGGCACGCGGCTGACGGTGGTCCTCAATGGAGAAACAGTGATCCGGGATGCGGACCTGCCGGGCATTCCGGCGACCGGCCCGATCGCCCTGCAGCATCACGGGTCCCGCAAAGGGGACGTCTGGACGAGCTCCCCCAGCCTTGTGCAGTTCAGGAATATCTCCATCGCGGAGCTCCAGTAGGAGCGGCATGCTAGCATCTCGCCGTGCGTACAAAGATTCTCCGCCGCTGCTGTCTTCTGGCCGGTCTGCTCACCGTTCCGGCCGCGCTGCCGCTCATTGGCGGGCAGTCCGGCGCCCGGCTCGAACCCAACCTCCCGAAGCCCGTTCAGCTCAGCCCCGCTGAGACCGCCCGGCTCGCCGAGGAACTGCGTCAGAAAGTACAAGTCGAGATGCCTCCGGGCCTCGAGCTCACGCTCTGGGCCCCGGAAGCGTTGATCGTGGATCCGATCGCCATCGATGTGGATCCGCACGGCACCGTCTACGTCGCGAGCTCCTCGCGCAACAACCTCCCGCTCGACATCCGCGGACATCCGAACTGGTTCCCGATCGTCCACACGCTCAAGACGGTCGAGGATCTGCGCAGCTTCTACGAGAAGGAGATGGCCCCGGCGCGCAGCGCCGAGAACGCCTGGATTCCGGATCGCAACAAGGATGGTTCTCGCGACATCCGGGACCTCACCGAGTTCAAAGAGCGCCTCTACCGCCTGAAGGACACCAACGGAGACGGGCGTGCGGACTTCTCCCAGGTGATGGCCGAAGGCTTCAACGCGGATCCGACGTGGGACGTGGCCGGAGGGGTCCTCTACCACGAGGGGGATCTGATCTTCGGTGTGCCTCCCGGGATCTACCGCCTCAAAGACACGACTGGCGACGGCGTCATCGACCAGCAGCGCACCATCAGTGAAGGCTACAACGTGCACCCGGCGTTTGGCGGGCACGGAATCTCCGGGCTGATCATGGGGCCCGACGGACGCCTGTACTGGGAAGTCGGCGACATGGGCTTCAGCGTGGTCGACCAGGAGGGGCGCCGGTGGTCCTACCCGCACGAAGGGGGAGTGTTCCGCTCGGAACCGGATGGCTCCGGGTTCGAAGTGTTCGCGACAGGGATCCGGAACCTGCAGGAGTTCAGCTTCGACGAGCACGGCAACCTGATCAGCGTCGACAACGACGGCGACCACCAGGGAGAGCACGAGCGGCTCGTCTATATCCCGTACGGGTCCGACAGCGGCTGGCGCTCCACCTGGCAGTACGGCAAGTACACCGACCCGAAGAACAACCGCTACAACGTCTGGATGGACGAGGGGCTGTTCAAGCCCCGCCATGCCGGTCAGGGCGCCCACATCATTCCCCCCGTGGCGCCGTATCATGCCGGCCCCTCCGGAATGGTCTACAACCCGGGCACTGCGCTCTCGGAGGAGTGGCGGAATCACTTCTTCGTCACGAGCTTCCCCGGCGCCCCGGCCAATGCCCGCATCCATGCATTCACCCTCAAGGAGGACGGCGCCGGGTTCGCCCTCGACACAGACAAGGTGCTGCTCCAAGGCATTCTTGCCGTCGGCCTGCGGTTCGGGCCGGAGGGCGCCATGTACGTGACCGACTGGGTCACTGGATGGGACAGCAACAACGCCGGCCGCCTGTGGAAGCTCGATGCCCCGGCGGCGGCGGGAAGCCCGATGCGCAAGGAAGTGCAGGGACTGCTCATCGAGGACTTTGCCGCGCGCGCGCTGCCTGACGTCGTCACGCTTCTGCGTCACGCCGACATGCGCATCCGGCAGAAGGCACAGTTCGAGATCGTCCGGCGCGGGGACTCGAAGCCCCTGGTCGCTGTGGCAGCTGATCCGGCACATCGGCTTGCACGGCTGCATGCGATGTGGGGCATCGGGCAGCTCGCCCGCAAGGACGCCCAGCATGCCGCGCATCTTGCCGCCCTGTTGAAGGACGGCGACGCGGAAGTACGCGCGCAGGCGGCCAAGGTGCTCGGCGACGTGCGCCATCGTGCGTCCGGCGACGCGCTGGTCCCGCTCCTGGCTGATGCGGCTCCCAGGGTGCGGTTCTTTGCCACCGAGGCGCTTGGCCGTGTGCGGCACACCGCGGCCGCGGCTCCCATCGTCGAGATGCTCGGAGAAAACGACGATCGGGATGTCTACCTGCGTCACGCCGGCAGCCTGGCTCTTTCACAGATCGCAGAACCATCAATGCTCGAGGGACTTGCGAAGCACCCCTCACGCGGTGTGCGCCTTGCCGCGACCGTCGCGCTCCGGCGGATGAAACATCCCGGTGTCGAGAGGTTTCTTGCGGATGCCGACGAGGGGATTGCCGCTGAGGCAGCGCGGGCCATCAATGACGACGGGTCGATCGCGGCGGCAGTGCCCGCGCTGGCCCGGGTGCTGGGAACCCGGCCACTGACGAACGAGCCGTTCCTGAGG